>CAZMCE010000008.1:0-30194 GCA_964564855.1 uncultured Thermosphaera sp.
GGCTTTAGAGGACTTTACTATTGAGGGTATAGCTACTAATATTCCTTTACTGAAGTGCGTAATTAGCTCAGAGGAGTTCACTAGCGGCATCTATACTACGGAATTTCTCAAGGAAAATGAGAGCTACTTTAAAGAACTTATTAAAGAAGCACTTGAGTTACAATCTGCTACTTTAGTAGCTCTACTAGAACTTGGAGTTAAGAGCGTGAAAGGACTTTACGAGAAGAAAATAGGGATTAGAGGGGTTATTAGTACTGAGCACATAAGGAGATTAAAGAGAAGTGCATGGTATTACTACACGCAGTTAAAGTATAGTTTGCCAACACGTATTAGAAAACAACGTAAACCTCACGTTAAATACAAGTGAATATATAATCACAAGTCCACGTCTTCTTTAAACTTTATAACCTCTTCTTCTCATTAATTTACAGAAAGTTGAGTGTGATTTTAATTGAGTAGTAAAGAGACTAGATTTGTACTCTGGCTTGAAGAAGTTAGAAAAGAAGATACACCTCTAGTTGGAGGTAAGAATGCCAATTTAGGAGAAATGATAGCAGCGGGTATACCAGTACCGCCAGGCTTTGCAGTAACAGCTTATGCTTTTAAGTATTTTCTCGAGAAGACAGGTCTCGGTGAGAAAATATATGAAATGTTGAAGAGACTAGACGTTAATAATACTAAGGAGCTCGAAGAGACTACAAGGAGAATTAGAGAAATGATACTCGCTCAGCCAATGCCGCCGGAGATTGAAGAGGAGATCAAGAGATGTTACTACGATCTCGCTAAAAAGCTAGACATGGAGCCGAGTAAGCTCAGAGTAGCTGTTAGGAGTAGTGCAACAGCTGAGGACTTGCCGGAGGCTAGTTTTGCTGGACAACAAGATACTTATTTAAATGTCTATGGAGCTAATGCCATTGTAGAATATGTTAAAAAGTGCTGGGCAAGTCTCTTCACAGCTAGGGCTACGTTTTACAGAGTAGCCCATGGTATACCACATGAGAGAACACATATGAGTGTAACAGTACAGAAAATGGTTAATAGTAAAGCTGCAGGCGTGATGTTTACACTTCACCCGGTTACAGGCGATGAGAGCGTTATTGTCATAGAGAGTGGATGGGGTCTTGGAGAAGCAGTTGTTGGAGGTAAGATTACACCAGATGAGTTTATCGTAGAGAGAGTCTCTCTTAGAGTAATTGAGGAGAGGGTTAACAAGAAGACTTTCATGGTGACTTTTGATCCCTCAATTGGGAGAAACGTACACCTTCACTGGGATGAAGAGAAACAGGCGTGGATTAGTGAAGAAGGTGTAGAGTCATCAGCACCTCTAGCTAAGATAGCTAGACCAGAAGCCCCCTCATTAACTAAGGAGGAGGTTAAGAGACTTGCAGAGCTTGGTGAGCTGATATACAAGCATTACGGTAGACACATGGATATTGAGTGGGCGGTTGATGCTGATCTACCATTTCCACAAAACGTCTTCATAGTTCAGGCGAGACCTGAGACTGTGTGGAGTCTAAAGAAAGTTAAAGAGACTGAGAAGCGGGCAACACCTGTAGCTCCACCAGCTAGGAAGACTGTCAAGTTATTTGAGGCTAAAGTAATCGTCAAGGGATTACCAGCAAGCCCTGGTGTTGCTGCTGGTGTTGCGAGAGTTCTCTTTAATCCTAAGAGCCCCGAGGCTATGGAGTTTAAGCAAGGCGATATACTGGTAACGAAAATGACAGATCCCGACTGGGTTCCACTAATGAAGAAAGCCGCCGCTATTGTAACAGACGAAGGTGGTATGACGAGTCATGCTGCAATAGTTAGTAGAGAACTTGGTATACCGTGTGTTGTTGGTACCGGCAACGCCACCAAGGCTATAACTACTGGCATAGAGATCACAGTTGATGGTGGTAGAGGAGTTGTCTACGAGGGTGTCATAGAGGATCTTGTAAAGCCCAAAGTCGAGGTTTCACTACCAGCAGTATCTGGAGGCGTAGTTACAGCTACTGGCATTAGTCCAGAACAGCTCTTACCACTATACCCAGTAACAGCTACTAAGATATATATGAATCTTGGCGAGCCAGATGCTATTGACAAATACAAAGAACTACCGTTCGATGGTATCGGACTTATGAGAATAGAGTTCGTGATATCAGATTGGGTTGGATATCACCCAATGTACCTTGTTGAGACTGGTAAGCCTGAATTATTTATCAATAAACTTGCAGAGGGTATAGCGAAAGTAGCTCAGGTGGCGTATCCAAGACCTGTTGTTGTTAGGTTTAGCGACTTCAAAACAAATGAGTATAAAGGATTAAGGGGTGGTGAGAAGTACGAGCCTGAAGAGAGAAATCCAATGATAGGGTGGAGAGGAGTTTCAAGGTACATTCATCCTGGCTATGAGCCGGGCTTTAGGCTAGAAGTACGCGCTATTAGAAAAGTTAGAGAAGAGTTTGGATTAACAAACGTGTGGGTTATGTTGCCATTTGTTAGAACTACGTGGGAAGTAGAGAGAGCACTAAAAATAATGGAGGAAGAAGGGCTCAAGAGAAGTAGGGACTTTAAAGTCTGGGCCATGGCTGAAGTTCCAAGTATAGCTCTACTCGTAGAGGAGTTCGCCGAGCTAGTAGACGGATTCAGTATTGGTAGTAATGATCTCACACAGCTTGTACTAGGCGCAGATAGAGATAGTAATATACTTGCAGAGATGGGTTATTTTGATGAACGAGATCCAGCAGTATTAAAAGCTATAAGAATAATCATTAGAGGAGCGCACAAGAAAGGAGCTACTGTTAGCATATGTGGACAGGCTCCAAGTGTGTACCC
This sequence comes from uncultured Thermosphaera sp., assembly GCA_964564855.1. GTDB lineage: Archaea > Thermoproteota > Thermoprotei_A > Sulfolobales > Desulfurococcaceae > UBA285. Next base: position 2,812 of record CAZMCE010000008.1, read on the forward strand.
GGAAATAGTAGAGTTCCTTGTGAGAGAGGGTATTGATAGTATAAGTGTAAACCCAGATGCTATCATTCCTACTAGAAGGCTCGTTGCGAGCATTGAGAGAAAGATTATGCTTGAAAAACTAGAAAAAATATTAAATAAGACTAAGGCAAAGAAATCTAAAAAATCAAGATGATAACAACGAGTTTTTAACTTAATAGTTATAGATTAAAATAGTATCGTTAGCTTTGAATACGGGTTTTTATATATTAACTTTTCCTAGAATTAAGAGAATTAGGTGTTTGAGGTATGCCTAGAAGAGTAGTAATAATTGGAGCTAGTGGTAGAGATTACCATGTCTTTAACGTATACTTTAGGAATAATTTAGAGTACAGGGTAGTAGCTTTTCTCCAGACGCAAATTCCAGGCGTCGCCGGTAGAAGATATCCACCATCATTAGCAGGTCCCATGTATCCTGAGGGTATCCCAATAGTCAGCTTTGAACTCCTCGAAGATGTCGTTAAGAATTATAAGGTAGATGAGGCTGTATTAGCATATAGTGATTTAACGTATAGTGAACTTGGGCATGTTCTTTCACGTGTGCTAGCTACAGGAGTGACGTTTAGAATTATTGGGCCTTCTGAGAGTATGCTAGAGAGCTCTAAGCCTGTGATCTCGGTGCTTGGAGTGAAGACAGGTGCTGGTAAGAGCACAGTGTCCAGAGAAGTTGCTGTTGAGCTTAGAACACGTGGACTTAGAGTAGGTATTGTGAGACATCCCATGCCTTATGGTGATTTAGAGAAAGAAGCTGTTGAAGTATTTCACACATTAGAAGACCTTGATAAGTATGAGGCTACAATTGAAGAGAGAGAAGAGTATGAACCATATTTGAGAATGGGCTTTAGAGTATACGCAGGAGTAGATTATGGCAAGATACTGAGCATTGTTGAGCGTGAAAATGACATAATACTCTGGGATGGAGGTAATAACGATTGGTCGTTTTATAGACCAGATTTTACAATTGTAGTCGCAGACGCTATGAGGCCTGGTATAGAATTAAACGCGTATCCAGGCGAAATCAACTTATACCTTGCAGATGCCGTGATCATTAATAAATCAGATCAGGCAAAACCAGGAGCTCTAGAAGAAATAAAGAAAAATATTGCTTCGAGAAATCCCAGGGCACATGTAAGTATAGCTGCAAGTGATGTAGCAGTTGACAAACCAGAGTTACTTGAAGGTAAAAAGGCTCTAGTTATCGAGGACTCCCCAACTATAACGCACGGTGGGCTCTCATATGCAGCTGGTTACGTTGCAGCTAAAAAGTATGGTGCTGAAATTATTGATCCAAGACCTTATGCATCACCGTTCTTCAAGAAACTATATGAAGAATATCCACACATGGGTCCAGTACTTCCAAGCACTGGCTATACTCCAGAGCAGCTCGCAGAGCTCGAGAAGACTATTAATAATAGTCCAGCAGATGTTGTAGTGCTCGCTACACCTTCAGATATAACTAGGCTAATTAGGATCAATAAGCCGGTCGTCCACGTATTCTATAAGTTGAAAATAATTGAAGGCCCTACTATAAGAGATTATATTGACGAGTTTTTGGAAAGAGCTAAGAAGAGACTCATGTAGTTTTTAACTATTTACTTAGAAATGCATTATATTTTTCACTTCGTAATACTAATTAAGCCATGGACCTAACATATAACTTCATTAGCCTGGAGAGTCGTCATTTTTATTAGAGCTGAAGATCCTATTATCTTCTAGTATTCTACTAGTCTGGTCTCTAGTTAGAATATTAGCCTGCTATTTCTACTCTTCCTACTTAGCATTTTAGGTTATTTCGACATATATTGCCTATTAATTCTTTTTTATCATAAATATTCAGTAGGTGTATTGCTATTGGAGAGAGCTAAGGTATGGATGAGGCAACCTATTATCGTTGTGCTAGGCCATGTGGATCACGGTAAGACTACCTTATTGGACAAGATTAGAGGTACAGCTGTTGCCAAAAAAGAGCCTGGAGAGATAACACAGCATATAGGTGCAAGTATTGTACCTGCAAGTGTACTCGAGAAGATATCAGCACCTCTGAGGAAATTTTTCCCAAAGCTGAGAATAGAAATTCCAGGCTTACTCTTTATTGACACACCTGGACACGAGTTGTTTACTAGTTTGAGACGTCGTGGAGGGAGTGTAGCAGATATAGCTATACTAGTAGTCGACGTTATGGAAGGAGTAATGCCTCAAACTATTGAGGCTTTAATATTACTTAGAGATAGAGGCGTGCCCTTCATCGTGGCGGCTAACAAAATCGATAAGATACCTGGTTGGATTTCAACACCTGACGCTCCTTTTCTTGAAACTATGAGGAAGCAGAGTCAGAAGACTCTAGATGAGCTTGAAAAAAGACTTTACATGATTATCGCTAAGCTCTACGAGTTCGGCTATCAAGCTGAGAGATTTGACAGGGTTAGAGATTTTAAGACGACGATTCCAGTAGTACCGATTTCTGCTAGAACTGGTGAGGGGGTTTCAGAGCTTTTGGCACTAATAGCTGGGTTAGCACAACAGTTTATGAAGAAAAAGCTCATTACTAGCGAAGAGCCGGCTAAAGGTGTCGTATTAGAGGTCAAGGAAGAGCCAGGTCTCGGAGTAACGCTTGATACTATAATATATGATGGCGTTATTCGTAGAAACGACATGTTCATAGTAGCGTCTAGAAGTGGATACATATTAACTCATGTGAGAGGGCTATTATTGCCTAGACCACTGCAGGATATGAGAATGCACGAAGGTAGATTTCTCAGTGTTGAAGAGGTGGTTGCAGCTTCAGGTGTTAAAATTGTTGCACCAGGTCTTGAAGAAGCTGTTGCTGGCTCTTCTCTCTACGTTATACCTAAAAGTGAAGATGTTGAGAACTATGTTAAGTTAATTCGTGAAGAAGTTTCACAGGCAGTGTTTAGGGTGGAAAGCGATGGCGTAGTAGTTAAAGCGGATACCCTTGGCTCACTTGAAGCAATAGTAACGGCTTTAAAGAGGGAGAGCATACCAATAAGGCTAGCAGATGTCGGTAATGTCTCGAAAAATGACGTTATTGAAGCAATTGTTGTCAAGAAGTCTAAGCCTGAATACGGTATAATACTTGCTTTTAATGTTAAAGTGCTTGAGGAGGCTAGAGAGCTTGCTGAAAAGGAGCGAATTCCAATATTTTTAGATAATATAATCTACAGGTTACTTGAAAATGCGTTAAAGTGGGCAAAGGAATATAAATTAGTAGAAAAGATGAAGATTTTAGAATCCCTTGTAAGACCAGCGAAAATTAAAATCATACCTGGTTATGTTTTTAGACGTAGTGATCCAGCGATAGTTGGCGTAGAGGTCTTAGAAGGAACGATCAAACCAGGCTATCCTCTTATGCGCTCCGATGGTGTCTCAATTGGTAATATAATGCAGATTAGAGATAGAGACAATGTGCTTAGAGAGGCTAGAAAAGGCCAACGAGTAGCAATAAGTATTAAGGGTAAAGTTCTTATTGGCCGCCACGTTGATGAAGGAGATGTACTCTACACTGAGATACCTAGGGAGCATGTTACACAGTGGTTAACATTGTACTCCGGAGAGCTTAGTGATGATGAGAAGAAAGTGTTAAAAGAGATTATTAGTATTAAGAGATCTTCAGATCCCCTTTACGGTATGGTGTTTCAACAAGCATCCTAGAGAACTAGCCTCCTAACCGCTCTTAAGTGTGAGAACTCCTTCAGGTCGTTTCCTTATTCCTCACGCCTATTCAAGGCTACAACCGTCCTTTGTAGAGCAATCGAGGGCAGTAACCACAAGTTCTCAACTTACCTTGCTTGTTGTCCGTATTTTAATGTCCACTTGAGTTTTCTTGGATCCCTCTTTAACTTGTAGTTTTTAAAACACTTACTACTACAAAACCACATTATTGTCCCATCGTTAAATACGTACATTAGCCCTCTTCCAGGCTCTATTTCACTATTACAAAATGAACACTTTACAACTCTAGGCAATAAGCACCCCTCAAACTCTCCTATAAGTGAGTATTTTGAATACTTAAAAAGCGTTACTATATAGTTAATGAGTAGTGAGATAAGCAAGAACCTAGTAGTTAAGGGAGGTGTTTAATTTTGAGTGAGGAAATTCGTGAAGCGAGAAAGGTGGTATTTGAACCCCCGAGCATTAATGTAGTGGAGGAGATAGGGTTTCCCGCGGAAGTTATTCAAATTATTGGGAGAACAGGAGTTACAGGAGAGATAACACAAGTTAGAGTAAGGGTTCTAGAGGGTCGTGACAAGGGTAGAGTTATAACTAGAAATGTGCGAGGTCCTGTAAGAATAGGAGACATAATAATTCTAAGAGAAACAGAGAGAGAAGCTAGAAAGCTCACAGTTAGGAGGTAGTATTTTAAAAATACAAATTATTAAATTGTTTTACTCGTTTACTTAGTTTATTGTGATTGTTAACTTGCTTGTGTGCGGATTCGTTGAACTTGTTTAATTATCTCCTCAACAAGCTCTTTCGCTCCTCCTGGGTCAATTATAGCTACTGATGCAGCAGCAACCTCTATTCCTGCGGCCTCACCAAGCCTCTTTTTACTCGGCACATACGTATAAGGTATTTTCTTCTCATCGCAGAGTATTGGTAGATGACCTACTATTTCTGGAGGGTCTACGTCTTCAGCTATAATTACTAGTCTTGCTAAGCCTCGCTCGACAGCTTTCGTAGTCTCATTTGTACCTTTTTTCACTTTTCCTCCAGTTTCTCTAGTTTTTTTAACAGCTTCGTATGTTTTTTCAGCTAGTTCTTGAGGCACCGTGAACTTTACGTAGAATGGCTTAGACATGGTTCATCCTCCTCTCTTCCTCGTCACCTGGTAAGTAATAATAGACTTAAGAATCACCTTATAAAGCTTTACTCATGAGCATAGATGAGAATTAATTTGTCTTCGCTCATTTCGTCTATTCGTGCAAAACCGATTCTGTAGAGCTGTATAATAGAGCCTACTCTTTCACTTAGAACTCTACGCTCCAAGTAGAATCGCTTTTTCACTATTTTATGTCCTTTGGCGATAATGACATCCCCTAGAACAGACTCTCTCCACAATACCCACTGTACGATAGGTGCACTCAGCCTTCTAGTCTCCTCATAATCAATACTATGTAACTCAGCAACGTAGACCGGAGTATCGTTCCACACGTCTATGTGGCTTATTTTAAAGTTCGCTAAACCCATTAACCTGAAAACACCATTTTTTATAGTAGAGAAGTCTGCTCGAGAAAGCATAATAATATCTCTGCTCTTCACTTTATACATGAACTTTTCTTCTCTTGAAGGGTGTATGGGTATAGATGCTTCTAGTTCTCCACTAAAACCACTTAGCTGCAAGTAAACGGGTTCTTCAACAGCCATATAGCGGTTTGCCACGGGATCTATTATTGACCTGTTCAGCGCATAGAGATTTACTAAGCTTACTTTAGCATCAGTTTGCTTTATACCAACTTCTCTAATTAATTTCCAAATAGTTTCTCTAACTATTCCGCGTCGTCTCAGAGCTTGCAGAGTTCCAAGCCTGGGATCTGATAGGGATCCTATCCCCTCTTCTAATACTAGTTTCCTCATTTTAGACTTACTTAGCACAAGGCCCTCTAGTGATAGTCTACCAAAGTGTATTGTCTCAGGGTATTTCCAGCCCATGTGATCGTAAAGATATTTCTGCTTAATAGTATTTGTTAAGTGTTCACGTGCTCTTAAAATATGTGTAATCCCTATTAGGTGATCGTCTACACCTGCTGCGAAGTTATATGTAGGCCAGACAATGTACTTATCACCTACTACAGGGTGTGGTGTTTTTGAAGTATCAATGATTCTGAGAGCAATCCAGTCCCTCACACTTACATCAGGGTGATTTAGGTCTGTTTTAACTCTTAAAACAGCTTCTCCCTCACCGTAATGGCCCTCTAACATCTTGTCGAATTCCTCTAGGTGCTTTTCCACCGGCAGCTCTCTATGAGGACACGCTTTGCCTTGCACTCTCAGAGTCTTAATGGTCTTAGAGTCGCACAAGTCGACATAAGCACCGCCACGCCCTATGAGCTCCCTCGCAACGCTATAAAATATTGGTAATCTAAGACTCTGAATATACTCCTCACTCCACGATATTCCAAGCCACTTTAAGTCCTCTTTAATAGTATTGTATGCTTCAGGATATGGCGCTTTTATTCTTGGATCAGTGTCTTCGAATCTCAAGATCATTTTACCCCTGTACATCTCGGCATACCAGTAGCTAAGTAGTGCCGGCCTAGCATTACCAAGGTGTAGTGGGAAGTCGGGGTTCGGAGCAAGCCTTGTTACAACTTTACCCTCAACAGCTCCACGTAGTGGTGGAAGCACCTTCTCTCGCTCTACGTGTCTTTCTTCAAGGAGCTCAGGCCAATTTTCTCTAGCTATTTTCTCTAGCTTTTCATATGTTAACCTATTAACCTCTTCCACAGCACTCTTAATGATCTCCATGCACTCCCTTATCTTACCCCTGATCTCAGGTAATTCTCTAACAACTTTTGACACTACAGCTTTGAGGTCAGCTTTTCCACCGTGTTTAATAGCATTTATAACAGCGTGTTTAAATGATACATCACGCACTTTTTTCAACATTAACTCGTCTGCACTCACTCGGCGCCACCACTAAGATTGCTTTTCTCGGGGTTTCCCATGGCATATCAACTATTAGTACTACCCGGCCCTCACACTTTGATTTAACACTTCTAACTTCTAATTTACCTGTAACATGGTAGGCTATAATATCGCCTCTTTTAACAGAATAGTCCTCATTTACGAGGAAATATATTAATTTACCTCTAATTTCTTGAAGACATACCTGTGTTTTCTCTTTAATTAAGTATCCACTAAGCGTCTTTAGAGTGGGCTCTTCACGTAGAATGAGAATGCTCCTAGTGACAAGGGCGTTTTCCAGGTCGATAAATTCTATAACACGCTCGTATGGTATTTCTCCATAGACTTTTTGACAGCGGCTGGGAGGTTCTCCTAAGTGTAGCGATGCTTGATCTTTGAAGCACACGTACTTAGTGCTCTCAATACCCTCAACATAGACTTCATATGCTTGTAAAGCACTCAAAAATAACTCCCACACCTTAATTTCTCAACGTATTCTGCTGGATTAATGCCGCGCTGTGTAAGGTAATTAATTATAGTTGAGCCTAGCACTATTGGGGTTTTGCAGACACTTTTCAAGTCCTTTGCACCAACTAGGAACATGGTTATTTTTAGTGTCGTTAAATAGCGTTTGACATACATTTCGGCTCCCTCTAAACCTTGTTCTAGAAGAGCCTTTAATAGCGGCCTTGCAAAGCCGACTAAGTTAGCTCCAAGAGCTAGTACTTTAAGTGCTTTAACACCACTCCACACACCACCACTACCTATAATTACTAGCTCTCTACTAATACTTCTAGCTTCAATTACTGAGAGGGGTGTTGGAATACCCCAATTTGCTAGCTCTAAGCCTACATAGTAATTAACACTCTCTTTAGGATTGCGCAAAGCTTCAACAAGAGCCCAGTTCGTCCCACATGCACCTGCAGTATCAACATAGCGTGCTCCTAGCTTTACGAGTTTAGATAAAACTTCCATTGAGAGTCCGTGACCTACTTCTTTAATTATAACTGGTACACCTAGTTCCTGTATAACATCGCGTACTTTATAATACAAATCTTCACTGAAATCCGTGTCGCCTTCAGGTTGCACAGCCTCCTGTGCCGGGTTTAAATGTATTGCGAGAGCATCTGCATTAATAGTGTCTACAAGCATTTTTAATACATCAATATTCATCTCCCTGAGCTGTACAATACCAATATTACCAATTACTGGTACATCGTGAGCTATCTCTCTAACAACTCTATAAGTATCAATAACCTCTTGCTTAAATGAGGATTGAAGTATAGGGCGTTGACTACCCACTCCAATGCTGATTTTAAATTTGTGAGCTATTCTAGCGAGGTTTTCATTTATAGATCTCGATACTGACAGGCCCCCGGTCATGGCTTCAATAACTATTGGAGCTCGGAGCTCATAGCCTAGAAACTTCACTGAGAGATCTACACTGTCAAGTTTGATACCTGGTATTGCTCTGTGAACAAGAAAGATCTCATTAAAGATATGTTCGCAGTTACCCGAGAAGACCACCTCTTCTCTTAAACACAGCTCTATGTGGTGTTGTTTTTTAGACTCATAATTACTCATAGTACTCGGCCACATAGTACTCTAAATCCTAGAGAACTTTATGGCGGCATAGCCTACTACAGCTGTTTTATTACCAGATATATCTCCACTAGTTGCATGTTTTAAGAGTATTGCCCTCGCTTTAAGCCTCTTTGCAATTTCTATTAGAGTCATTATTCCTCCAGGCCCGCAAATACTGATATCCATGTCTACGAGTGTTTTATAGAAACCTTGAGTGTCTAATTCTAGGATTTTGCTTATAGCCGCCTCATCTTTTTTGACAGTTATATCGTGTGATTCGTAGTGGTTAAAATCGCTAGAAGCTAGGATAATAATATCTCTGTTAAGTTCGCTAATGGCTTTTACTATGGACTCAGCGATGTCAATTGCAGCTTCAGGCGTGTGAATTCCAATTACTATTGGAACTATTTTTACTTTATCGCTATAAATGTATTGGATAAATGGGAGTTGCACTTCAATAGAGTGTTCTTCCAGGTGAGCATATTCGTCAAAATCAGCGATATCACTATATTCAACAATGCGCTTACTAAGCTCGCCGTCAACCTCGATGAATCCTAACGGTGTTTGCCACTTGCCTTCAGGATAAACCGAAATGGGTTTTCCGAGACCAGTGTGATTTGTACCCAGAATAATAATAGATTGAGGCACACCATCTTGTGCCATGTTATAATAAGCGTGAGCTGCAATTGGACCGCTATACATGTATCCAGCGTGTGGAACAATATACCCAATAGATGTACACGTCTTATGAGTCACCACCGAGGGTATGGCTCCAGGTCCTAGTTTATGTGTAAATGACCACTCAATCATTTTAACTAAATTATCTCTTCTACTAGGGTAAAAATATCCTGCAACTACGGGGTGTCTTACTTTCTCCAAGTAAATACACCAGCAAAACTTTACACGAAATTCCCAGTATTAAACCTAACTTTACTAGATAAAAGAAAGTTTTCTTACTCGTAGCTAAGTGATGTTCTTATATCGCCAACTCACTTAGCAATTACTCTGCTATACTGGAGTTTCAAAGTCTGTGGGTTGTTCTGGAAGATCTCCGTTTGGTGGTATGGTTCCTCGATCTCTTAGGATTTGCCTTGTAAGTATCCAGTATAGTAAAGCTAGACTTTTACGTCCTTTATTATTAGCTGGAATGACTAAGTCTACATTTTCTGTTCTATTATCAGTATCAGCAAAGGCCACTACTGGTATTCCTATTTCAGAGGCCTCTTTTACAGCTTGTGCATCAGCTCTGGGATCGGTTACGAGTAAAACACCTGGCTCAAAATATACTGAGAGTGCAGGATTTGTAAACGTTCCTGGCAGAAATCTATCTACATATGATTTACACTGTAAGTACTGACACATTTTTAAAACAGGAGTTTTACCGTAGAGCCTAGCAGAAGCAACAGCTATTTTCACCGGTTCAAACATGGAGAGGAACTTGGCGGCTATTCTTAGTCTCTCATCTATTTTCCTCACATCTAATATGTAAACTCCATCTGGACGAACCTTGTAGACAAAAGGCTCCATGTACCTCGTACAGATGTGTGTTCCAATATGTACTCCAGCTGACAAGTACTTATCTACAGGCACTAAGAGTTCAATTACACCAGGAGGTTTTTCATGCTCACTACTCACACAGAACACCTCTACGAGATCTTCGGAAATCGTAGAACTTCACGGGCTACCTCTATATGTGATAGAAACATTCTTCTACAACAATACCTCTTAACTCCAAGCTCATCAAGAACCTTAGCTGGGTGTTCGCCGCGTTGAACTCTCTCAAGATATTTCTCCCAGAGATGTCCTATCACAGCTCCACAAGTAAAACATCTTACAGGAAAGAGCACGGTAAGTCACCTATAGCTCTTCTGCCACCTCCTCCTAGCACTATATCTACCCCACTTTTCAGGCTCTGTTCTACGGGGATCTCCGCTCAACATATGCCTATCATACTCTACAAGCAACTTCTTTAGCTCGTTGCTAATCTCTGAGAAATACTCTACAAGACCTCTAGCGATAGCTATTCTACATGCCTCAGCCTGGCTCATAACGCCCCCACCTCTCACATTAATTTTTATATCAATTTTACTTGCTAATTCGCCAATAAGTCTTAGTGGTTCAGCTATTTTTTCGCGAGCCATCTCAATGGGATGTACTTCAAGTGGTATACTATTAATCCACACTCTTCCCTCTCCAGGTTTAATTATAGCTCTCGCTATACTAGTCTTTCTCTTACCGGTAGCCACTACTATTTTCTCTTGTAACTGAGTACTCACCTAGTAACACCTCTCCATCCAAGTTCTCGAGCAAGCTCTTCAACTGTGATGTATTTACCACGTAGTCTTGTATATGTTGCCTCAGGATATTTAGTAAACTCCGCGTTAATTAACTCCGGAGGTACTCCTATATACACTCTTAATCTTTTATACGCTAGTCTTCCACGAGGTTTATTCATGGGTAACATACCTCTCACAGCGCGTTTAAATATACTCGCTGGACTTCGAGGACGCCTAATTTTAGTTTTTTCTGGATTAACATGTGTTTTTACTCCTAGTAGTAACTTATATCCCTCAACGACGCGATTCTTCTCACCACTTAATACCGCTTTTTCAATATTCACAACACACACTCTATAACCTTCGAGAAGTTTTTTAGCTACAATACTAGCTAATCTTCCCAAAACGTGACCAGACGCGTCTACATAAATAGTGTCCTTACAGCTCATGTTCTCTACCCTATAATCTTAACATTAGAACCTGTAGGCCTCTCTTCTAGAAGTTTAAATATACTAATAGCTCTACCACCAGCCATAGTGATCTTCTCAATAGCTGTCTTAGAAAAACCAAAAGCAGCTACAGTAACCGGGTGTTCTAGCCTACCTGCACCCAGAACTTTACCCGGAACCACTATGCACTCATTTGGCTTCGTATATCTATTAATTCTACTAATATTAACAACTCTGCGTTTTCTAGAAGGTCTTTCCAACTCCTCTGCAATACGAGCCCAAATACTTGCATTATACTTTTTCGCATATTTATACAGAGTCTCAATAAGCTCTCTCAATACAAGATTTGTCTTTTTCATTCTAAAACACCCAGTTCTTTTAATTTAGTTTCAAGCTCTTCAAGTTTTTTAATGAGAATTTCAGAAGCAGTAATAAGCGTGGTTTTAGGGCTAAGAGCACCTGTGAACTCTAGCTTTAAAATATAAGAGTTTTCTCGATGTAAAACTTTAATAGCACTAGTTGGACACACATTTTCACATATTTTGCAAAAACTACACTCTAACAGCTTGTCTTCATTAACAATTACTTTACCATCACTGATCATTAAAATCTCCCTGGGGCAGGAGTTAACGCACTTTAAGCAATTATTACAATCACCGCGGTTTATTATGATCACAGGTACATACTTGTGTGCAGCAATTGACACCGGACTCCACTTAGCATGCTCCTTTCCACGGCCCAGTCTAGCAAAAGCCTCAAGTTTTATTCTCTGACCGCGAATAAGTTTAATAATCGGTATATTGTCATATACTGGCGTGACGTACATGTCAGATGGGACAAGATCTCTGGAATATATTGTAACTTCACCCTCTTCAGGTCCCTCAGCTGTAAGATCAAACTTCGCGAAGCAGTCGGCGGAAAACATGTGTTTCTCACCAGCCTCGGCGCATTCTTCAGGTGACTTGTATCTTAAAACAGCATCGTCACTTCTAAGTGGTATGAGAGCGAGTCTATGAGCAACATACTCGTCGTAAAAAGCACTTGAGTTCTCAACAAAGATCACGTAATCTATAGCCATAGTAGGAGTCTCGGCCAAAACAGCTCTTCTAATAGAGTTTAACACGTGGAGAGAAATACCCTCAATGTATAGTTTTAGTGAGAGAGGTGTTTTCTCAAGTATTTGTATTTTCAAAGGATAAACACCTGGTCTTATAGTCTCTTACCTCTTCTACCGCCGGGTCTTCTCGTAGTATCATGTGGTATTGGTGTTACGTCCTCGATTCTACCTATTATAAATCCTGACCTGGCGAGAGCCCTTATTGCGGCCTGAGCACCTGGGCCAGGTGTTTTTGGGCCATGACCACCTGGAGCTCTTACTTTGATATGTAGCGCTGAAATGCCCTTTTCAAAGGTCTCCGCGGCTGCTTTTGACGCGGCTAACATAGCCGCGTATGGGCTTGGTTTTTCTCTATCTGCTTTTACGACTCTCCCACCACCATATATACTAATAGTTTCTGCTCCCGAGAGATCTGTTATATGTATGATTGTGTTATTCGGACTACTATAAATGTGAGCTATACCCCACTTTAACTCTCTTAGAGTAAATGCCATAAAAACACCTTATTCCTTCCCTACTCTTGTGCTTTTTCAATAACTTTCATAGCTAGCGAGCTGTATGGATAATAATCTACCTGAGGCTCTTCATCTACTGTAACTAAGTATCCAGGAGACCTCACTCTCTTACCTTTAATAGCTATATGGCCGTGGATGATGAGTTGTCTCGCCTCATAAATTGTGCGTGCCAACCCTTTCCTGTAAACTACTGTTTGAAGTCTTCTCTCAAGAAGATCCTCTACCCTTAGATCCAAGACGTTATCTAGTTTAGCACCTTCCTTTAAAAGTCCAAGTTTAATGAGCCTCCCTATAAGTGCCTTTTCCTCTCTTTCTCTAACTTCTGGAGGTGCAGCTAGTAAAGCTCTAGCTCTGTGTCTATAGTATCTTACAATACTCATAGCTTTCCAAAGCTCTCTCTTATTTCTTAAGCCATAGAAGCCGAGTAGCTTGCTCTCCTCTACAAGTACCTCTCTTCTCCAGGGATGACGCGGACCCTCCCAAGTTCTCCTAGATTTCTTAGGATCACCCATATACACACACCCTATTTCTTTTGTTGCACAGCTTTCTTTCTCTTTACACCCACAGTTATCCCTGTCCTGCCGGTTGTTCTCGTTTTTTGACCTCTGACTTTAAGACCTAGTGCGTGTCTAATCCCACGCCAACTCTTTATTCTCTTTTCTCTCTCAATGTCTTCTTTAACATAGTATATTAGTTGTGCTCCATAGAGATGCACATCTATGCCTGTTGCGTAGTCTTTTCTCCTATTATACATCCAAACGGGGATCCCTAGGCTTGTGGGATCTTTCACGGCTTTTTCAATAGACTCCACCTCGCTATCCGTTAAGAAACCCGTCTTCATGTAGGGGTCTAAGTTGAGAGCTCTACAAATAGCATAAGCTAGATTATAGCCTACACCTTTAACCTCAGCTAATCCGTACAATAACGGTAACTCCCCAGACACGTCTGTTTCTAGAATTCTCACTACATACCTAAACACTCTCTCCAAACCTTATCCCCATAAGCACTTCCACGCTAATCCATACAATAAGCAATAAAAGCTTTTAAATATAGTACACACAAGCTCAATTAATAACTAAACGCCGGGGGCGGGATTTGAACCCGCGCGCCCCTTATGGGGCACTGGCTTTCCAGAGATACTCTCCAGGCCAGCCCCTTAGACCGCTCGGGCACCCCGGCTCTATTTATAACTTTATATAAAAAGGGTTAAAAGCAGTGATCTATAAAAACTCCACTTCAACCCACACTTCAGGCGGCACTCTCACACGTATTAGCTGCTTCATTACTCTTTCATCTTCAGCTATATAAAGTAATCGTTTGTGTATTCTCATCTCCCACTTCTCATATTTCTTCTTTCCCTCACCGTGAGGTAATTTGAGTGTTCTAATTGTTAGCTTTTTTGTAGGTAGAGGTATAGGTCCACTCATTTTTACGCCACTCTTTTTGACGATATCGACTATTCTTGAGATAAAATCTTCAAGTACTCTTACATCAGTGCTCCAAACTTTTACCTTAACCATTCTTTGTAGTGACATAGTTCCAGCCTTAAGCACCAATTTGAGGGTTCTAGGATAAATGCTATTTTATTCTGAGAAAATGCTTAATTGCTAATTAATATAAGCGCTCTAGATTACTTTTTAATAGCTACTTGTGCTGGTTTAACATCTATTACTTGTCCAACGCCAACAGTTTTACCCATATCTCTCATAGCAAATCTTCCAAGTCCTGGGAACTCAGCATATTTCTCAACTACTAGTGGCTTAATCGGCTTGAATTTAACAATAGCTATATCTCCCTGCTTTATGAACTGTGGGTTCTTTTCAAGCTCTTTACCCGTCCTCGGATCTATTTTAGCAACGATCTCCGTAATTCTACATGCAACACTAGCTGTATGTATATGAATTACAGGTGTGTAACCGACAGCGATGGCCGTTGGATGCCACACTACCATTACTCTAGCTGTAAACTCATCTGCTACTGTTGGTGGTGTTTCTAAGTGTCCAGCTACATCTCCTCTCTTTATGTCTTTTCTCTCTACACCTTTAAGGTTAAATCCAATATTGTCTCCAGGTTCTGCCTTCTCTATTTTTACGTGGTGTGTTTCAATAGACTTTACCTCAGCAGTAAGGCCTGGAGGCATTATTACTACTCTATCACCCGTTTTTAATACGCCTGTTTCAACTCTACCAACAGCCACAGTGCCTACACCGGAAATTGAGTACACATCTTGTATGGGTAGTCTTAGAGGCTTGTCAATAGGCTTTGTAGGTACTGATAACATGTCGAGTGCCTCTACTAAAACAGGGCCGCTATACCATGGCATGTTAGGTGAGCGTTCAATGAGATTTTCACCAGTCCACGCTGAGACCGGTATAAATGGTATTTTAGATGGATCGTAACCTATGCCCTTCAGGAATTTACTTAAAACATCAACAATTTCTCTATATCTCTTTTCACTATAAGGTGGCTCAGTAGCATCCATTTTATTAACAGCTACTATTAACTGTCCAACACCCATAGTTCTCGCGAGAATCGCATGCTCTCTCGTCTGACCCTCAACACTCATACCTGCTTCAAACTCACCCTTTCTGGCACTAACAACGAGTATTGCGGCGTCAGCTTGGCTTGCACCAGTAATCATGTTTTTCACAAAGTCACGATGTCCAGGCGCGTCAATGATCGTGAAGAAGTACTTCTTTGTCTCGAATTTCATGTAGGACAGGGCTATTGTTAATCCACGCTCTCTTTCTTCTTTTAATCTGTCAAGCAGCCATGCATACCTAAAGCTCTCTTTACCCATTTTCTTAGCCTGCTCTTCAATTTCTTTCATAGTTTTCTCATCAAAGTAGCCTAGACGATATAGTATGTTACCTACCATTGTACTCTTGCCGTGATCTACGTGCCCTATTATTATTAAATTCAAATGGGGTTTTTGTGGAACACTCATATACTTCACCAAGCCTCATTAACACTTGAATTGAGAATCGGGCTTATAAATCTAGTCTAATCGAGAAATAAATAAACTAGAAACAAACAGCATCTCTTTAGGATAGAGAAGATGTTTTATGAGCCTAGTAGTATTCAATATTATCTTCTTTCACTAAACTACCTGCTACTTAGCGCTATTCTCTCAATTTCATCTTTCTTCTGCACTGCGTAGCTCTTAGGGTCCCCGCTAGCAGCCAGTATTATCTCCTCTGCCAGAGCCTCCTCTATCGGAGTAGGGGTATTAAAGGCTTTTAGCCTGGCACCCTCAGCTAAATGTCTTAGTGCTACATCTATTCTCCTAAGCGGAGACACATCAACAGAGACATGGTATACTATGCCACCATACATTATTCGCGTAGTATCTTCACGTGGTGCGCTGTTTTCAATAGCTCGTACTAGTACTTGAAGAGGATTTTCTCCTGTCTTTAAGTAAATTATGTCAAAAGCTTTTTTCACAATATTGTATGCTAAGTGTTTTTTACCGGCATTTCTTCCAGGCCTCATAAGTTTATTTATTAATCTCTCAACTATAGGAACACTCGCCTTGCCGAATTTCCTGTGTTCATGTCTTCCACTAGTATGAGGCAAGAAGACTGGTTTTAGACATAGATATCTCTTTAAACTCGGATCTCTAATTTCCACCCAGTCGTAGCTCCACTTACCAAAGAGCTTTATCTCGCTCGTTTTAAATTCAAGCACACTCGTAGAAGAAGACATGTGAGAACTCCTCTTTACTTTTCCTATCTCACGGGCTTCTGCTTCTTTCCAAGCCAGAGAGCTTTAAGTGAGACTCCATTCACCATTACAACTTTATACTTAACACCTGGAATATCTCCCATAGCACCTCCAAGTGTCCCGCCAATCTTCTCTATAATAACCTCATCGTGTTCATCAATGTAATTTATACCACCATCCCATGGCACAAATGCCGTAACTACTTTACCGTTTTTAACAAGCTGAACTCTTACACACTTCCTAACAGCTGAGTTCGGCTTACGTGATTCTACCCCCACTTTTTCTAGGACTATACCCCTAGCCATGGGTGCTCCTTCGAGCGGGTCTTCAAAAATACCTTGTTTTCTCAGCATTCTCCGCTTATACTCTCTCTGACGCCACTTAAACCTCTTCCTCTTCTCTACTAACCTTCTAGCAGCGTAAAGTCCGCTAGGCCCCTTTTTACCAGCCACTACATAAACACCTACATCTACACTATTACTACGGAATCTATGTCAAAATGCCTTTTAAGTATTAACTTTGCTCTCTGCACGTTCCTACCCCCTTTACCAATAGCTATGGCTTTGTCTTTTGGGTCAACAGCTACGTAGAGGACTTTTGAGCCGTCAGGCCTATTAACAAGTTTAATACTGTTAACTCTGGCAGGCATCAGGGCATACTTTACTTGCTCTTCTAAATTACTACTATAACCTACGATTTCAATATTCCTATTTAATAGACCCTTTAGTTTCTGTACAATAAAACCTCGAGGTCCAACAGCTTTTCTAATTTCACCAGGATCTACTAGGAATATTATTCTATTATTTTCGTTTTCAATAATACAATCCCTCACTGTGGCTCCTGTTAGATCACTGAATAAAGCCATATACCTGAACTCTTCAGGCGTTATCTTAACGTTTGGTTTAGCCTTACTCAGAAGCACTCACCTCTGTAGCTAGTTCTAATATATTTGATTGTCCAGGGTCTATGACAGCTAGAACAGAAACACTATGGGGTCTTCCAATAACAGCTCCAAGCTCAATGTTTGTACCATCAAATACTATAATAGGTATGTTACTTAATTTTGCATAGTATTCTAAATCTCTCTTCACTTCTGGTGGAGCGTTTTTAGCTATTATCACTACTCTTGTGTTTCCACGTAATACTAGTTTTACTACTCTACGCACACCGTACTCTATAGTTCCCGTCCTCGCAGCTACTTGAAGAGCTCTAATCAGTTCTGGTTTCAAGGCCAACTACTCCTCACCTTCTCCACTAGACTTTAGTAGAGGTAGCTTCATGTAGACTCTGACTATACCAGTACCTACAGGTGGTAGCTGACCTATTATAATATTTTCTGTTACTCCAGCTAATGAGTCCTCTTCACCTGTAACAGCGCTTTCAACTAGTTTTTGTACTGTTGTCTCAAAAGTAGCTTTTGCGAGAACACTTGGCTTCTCACCAGCAATACCCATTCTACCAACTTGCCTAATATGACCCGTCCAAGTCATCATATCAGCAAGTAGCATTATGTGTCTTAGGTCTACATCTAAGCCTTGATCTTCTAGAGTATTTTTGATCTCTTTTATTATCGCGGCCCGGGCAGCTTCTATACCTAGAACTCGTCGAATTTCATGTATATCATTGCTATACACACGACGCCAATCAACACCAGGTACGTTCATAACTTCTTCTAAATTACTACCCTCAGCTACTATCACGTACTCTTCACCTCTACGCTGTATAATGGTCTTCTTAATTCCCTTAATTCCCTTAATATAAGCTTGAAGTATCGCATTCTTTAATTTCTCCATTTTAGATGGATCTAAATACTCCTCACTAATATTTATTAAGACCTCGTAGGGATTTTCTCCTGAAATCTCTATTGAGCCTATCTCTAACTTACTTAAAATGTCAACAACCTGCTCTACTGTAATGTCTTTATCACTAAGCATATCTGGATCTAGTTTTAATACTACAACTCCACTGCTGTAGTCAATAGACAATTCCTGAGTAACGTTTTCCACATAAACACACTCAATTCTCCTCGCTACCTCTTTTACTTTCTCGAGATCTTGTTTAATCTCATCAATTAAATATATCTCCATAATAGGTGTTTCAGGCTTCTTCTTAGCATCAACGATCTCAATGAGACGCGGCAAGCCTAAAGTGACGTTATACTCTCTAACACCAGCATAGTGGAATACTCTTAGAGTCATTTGTGTAGAAGGCTCTCCAAGACTCTGTGCAGTTACAGTTCCAACAGCTTCACCCGGCTCTATAAACGCAGAGTGATATCTCTTCACGACCTCCCAAGCTATTTTCTCGATATCTTCAATTTTTAAGTTATACTTTTTCACAGCTTCTCTTAGCTTCTTAAACAGCTCAGTGTGTATTTGGGCTGTTACATATGGTTTTACTTTTTCGAGAACATCCTTTAAATCTTTTAACTCTTGCTCCTCCAAAAGCGATCACCTGTATGCATATTTTTCAATGATTCTATCTATGTTCACAGACTTCCCATGATCACTCTTAGCGGGATCTACACCGTCTTCTCCATATAGCAATTGCACTATTTCTTCTGATGTTGTTCTCACAGAGCCGTCATAGTGGATCTTGAGGTCTTGGAGAGCATTTATGAGTCTTCTCTGCATGTAACCTGACTGGCTTGTTCTCACAGCAGTATCTATTAGACCCTCCCTACCCGCAGCTGTGTGGAAGAATAGTTCTAGTGGTTCAAGCCCGTCAACAAAGCCTTTTGAAATGAAGCCTCTCGCCTCAGCTCCAAGATCACCAGGTTTAAAGTGTGGTAGCATTCTCCCTATATAGCCTCGTGTAAGTCTCTTACCTCTGACGGTTTGCTGTCCAAGTAGACCAGTCATCTGCGTCAAGTTCACTGGGTTTCCTCTCGCACCAGTTCTCGCCATTATAACTACGGGATTTGTGAGCGCGAAATATTGAGTTAACACATCTGCAACTTCGTCAAGTAGCTTCTTTGATAGAGTATCTATGATCTCGTCCTCCAAGGTCTCTTCTAGGGTTTTGCCTGGTCTAGCTACTAAGCGCTTCTCTCTGTAGAGTTTTAACAGCTCGGTCACTTCTTCTTTCTTACTCTCAATGATACTACGAATGGCTTTTTTAGCGTCTTCGCTTACTGTGAGATGATCGTAGCTCATCGTGAAACCATACATCTCGCACATAGTTATAAACACCTTGTAGACTCTGTCCATAAATAATCTTCCCACATCCTCTCCGTACTCTTTAATTAACCAGTGGACAATGTTCTCAGGCTCTTCTCTACCAATACTGTTCTTGTCGATAACACCCTCGAGGAGAATGCCATTTCTAATGATAACTATGCTATCGTGTGGGCAGTCTTCATCAATACATCTAAGCACAGAAGCACTACCTATTTTTGACACTCTCTTATAGTTAAAGTCTCTTGGCAAGAAAAGTGATACTAGTTGTTTACCAGTCCAGTACTCTTTAGGCTTTAATATAGCGGGCTCTGGTAATGGGCCCTTATAGCCGGTAGATGCCAGCAGTCTAACAACTTTATCCTTAGTAAGCAGAGTTGACTTTACTGTTAACAAATACGCGCCGCTCACATAGTCCTGTAACCCACCTATTATTGGACCTCCATATCGTGGTGTTAAAATGTGCTTTTCAACGAGCATTAAGAGCCTAGCTTCAGCACGTGCTTCCTCGCTTTGAGGTACGTGGAGATTCATTTCATCACCATCAAAATCAGCGTTGTATGGTGGACACACTAAGAGATTTAATCTAAAGGTCTTGTATGGCAATACCCTAACTATGTGTGCCATTACTGATATTCTGTGTAGTGATGGTTGACGATTAAATAGTACGATATCTCCGTCTAGTAAATGTCTCTCAACAATAAAGCCTGACTCTAGAGACTCAGCTGCAGCTTTTTTATCAACGTATTTTAAACTTATTTTTCTGCCATCCGGTCTAATAATGTAGTTTGCTCCAGGCCACTTGTCAGGACCGTTTAAAACAAGGCGACGTAGAAGATCAATATTCCACGGCGTCACACGCTCTGGTATAGTAAGAATCTTTGCTACTTCTTCTGGAACGCCTACTTCGTTTATACTCAAATTAGGATCAGGACTGATAACTGTCCTAGATGAGAAGTCCACGCGCTTTCCTCTCAGATCGCCTCTAAATCTCCCCTCTTTACCTTTAAGTCTCTGGGCTAAGCCTTTAAGTACTTTGCCACTTCTGTGTCTGGCTACCGGTATTCCTGAGACTTCATTATCAAAATATGTTGTAACGTGATATTGTAAAAGTTCCCACTCTTCTTCAATTATAGCTTCAGGTGCACCACTTTCGAGGTGTTCTTTTAGTCTATTATTGACTCTTATAATATCTACAAGCTTATGTGTTAAGTCATCTTCGCTTCTTATACCTGTTTCTAGTGTAACAGAGGGTCTTACTTGTTTAGGTGGTATGGGGAGGACAGTTAAAACCATCCATTCAGGCCTAGCATCTCTGGGATCGCCTCCGAGTAGCCTTACATCATCATCTGGTATTCTCTCAAGGTGTTTTCTCACTTCGCTTGGTGTAAGTTTTCTCAGACCAGTCTCTGTCTTAGCGTAAAAAGAGTGGGGTTTCTCAAGTTTAATGTCAAGAGAAGGTGTACCACAATGTGGACACGTAGTAGTGCTTGCAGCTTTTTTCCTAATATATTCATGTAGCCTCCTCTTTAAATGTGTTAATTTAAGGTCCTCGAGGTCTCTTAATAGTTTTAAGAGCTCCTCTCTCTCGCTTACTGGTATTTTAATCCTGCCACAATTACTACAGGTAGCTTTTAAGTACATTAATATATACTTTGTAAACGCTACATGAAATACTGGTTTTGCTAGCTCTAAGTGTCCAAAGTGCCCTGGGCAGCTTTCTCTAGTGTTTCCACAAACAGGGCAGGTCTCACCAGGCTCTATAGCACCCATACGCCTATCCATTACACCTCCATCTATTGGCATGCCGTCATTATCGTAAACTTCGGTTGATACTATAGTGGTCACGCTCATTTTACGTATCTCATCTGGCGAAAGTATTCCAAACTTTATTTTAGAAATTCTAGTTGTAAGCACATATATCACCCTGTGCCAAGCTCTTGAATTATGAGTCTAGGCCTGATACCCATACTCATGAGTTCTTGTATTAGTAATTTAAATGCATATGTTATCTCAACAGGTTTGAGTGTAGCCTTGTCTTTGTGTATTGGGCACATATACCTACCCCTGTTCTTATCATAGTAGCCTATCATACCACACTCCTCACACACATACACACGTGTGTGATCACTTCTCTCCCTCATAGTCTCTCTTAGTAGTATTGATGAGCCATGTCCAATAAGGCAGTCGACTTCCATTTCACCCCATCTTAAACCTCCAGCTCTCGAGCGTCCCTGAGTAGGCTGTCTTGTCAATATCTGAACAGGTCCTCGTGCTCTGGCATGTATCTTATCACTAACCATGTGGTGTAATTTTTGATAGTACACAATGCCAATAAACACTGGGACCTCAAGCATCTCTCCTGTTCTACCATCATACATAACCTCGTCGCCACGCGGTGAATAACCATAACTCTTCAAGACTAATTTTAACTTCTCAACGCTCTCTTTGAAGAAAGGCGTTGCATCTACACTCTCTCCCCTAAGAGCTGCAGCTTTTCCAGCAATACTTTCAAGAAGCTGCCCTACAGTCATTCTACTTGGAAAAGCGTGGGGATTTATTATAAGATCAGGTGTTACGCCGTCTTCCGTGAAGGGCATGTCATATTGTGGTATAAGAAGGCCTACCACTCCTTTCTGACCATGTCTAGACGCGAATTTATCGCCTAGTTCGGGGATTCTGAGATCTCTCACTCTGACCTTTATTAGCTTATTGCCTTCACCATCCATGGTTAATACTACTACATCGACAATTCCCTTCTCCGCGTGTCTCACCACTATGCTCGTATCTTGTCTAGTTAATCCACTAATACCATACTCTTCTGCACCAGCACTAAGGAATCGAGAGGGGCTTATCTTACCCACTAGAACATCTCCTCCTACAACGTCTGTTTCAGGCGCTACTATGCCGTCTTCTTCTAGCTTATCGTACGCTCTCGGACCTCTGTATCCTCTTATACTTGGAGGAGGTCTCGTGATCTCGTCTTGAACACCGCCCGGATATTTATGCTCTATTGTGGAGTAGAGTCTGAAGAAAGTCGACCTGGCAAGTCCTCTGTCAACACTGCTCTTATTGAGTATTACAGCATCTTCCATGTTGTAACCTGTATAAGCATAAATAGCCACTACCATGTTCTGCCCTGCGGCTCTCTCATTGTAACCTATAACCTCAATAGCCTTAGTTTCAACAAGGGGTTTTTGTGGATAATGTAGTAAATGTCCTCGCGTGTCTACTCTACGCTGGAAACTAGCAGTACTAAGACCTAGAGCTTGTTTAGCCATGGCTGCTTCATACATGTTTCTTGGACTCTGGTTGTGCTCAGCGTATGGTATTATTGACGCTGTTATTCCGAAAATTCCCGGAACCCAGAGTTCCAGATGAGTGTGTTCTCGTGTAACATGATCCGGGTTTAAAGCTATATAAGTGTTCTCCTCCTCATCCGGGTCAATGTACTCTATAATGCCCATTTTCACGAGATCGTCGAATGAGAGCTCTCCTCTCTTAACTCTCTCAACAATATCTTTTGTTAACTTAGGCTTACCATTTTCCACAACAATTAAGGGTCTTCTAATACGCCCTGCATCTGTATTTACTATTACTTCGTTTATGTGCTCTGTGCGAATATGTGCTACGTTTACTTCAGGGCTTAACTTACCTTTTCTCCTGAGCTCTCTAATAGTTTTAGCGAGATTTTCACCATCTGGGTGGTATCCGATGAGTTTACCATTCAAGAATACTTTACTCCATTCTGCAAATTTCTCTCCTATGGATTCTCCCCTGTTAAGCCCCTCGATCACGAGGTCTAAATACCCTTTCTTAACCCTACCTCTAACTTTTCTTGTAACTATGGGTACGACGCCCAGCTCGTAGAGGAGCTCTTCGACTTCGTGGTCATCTATACCAACACTCACGTTAGCAACTAGGGCGAGGTTCTTCACAAGCCCGATGTTAGTTCCTTCAGGTGTCTCCAGAGGACAGATTCTACCCCACTGAGTTCCATGGAGTTCTCTAGCCTCGAAGTGAGGCTGTGTTCTAGTTAATGGAGATACAACTCTCCTTAAATGGCTTAATGTGCTTAGCATGTTTGTTCTGTCTAATAGCTGGCTAACACCAGTTCTGCCACCCGGCCAGTTGCCAGTGGCCATTGCATGGAGGATCTTGTCTGTTACACTAGTATATTTAAATACGGCTTTAAGCTCAGCTCTCCTCATTTTAGATATTTGTTTTTCAAGCTCTTCTCTTAAATCTCTAATAAAAGATACAAGAGAGGCTCTGATCAGTGTAGCTAACATGTCACCTGCAAGTTTGAGCCTCTTGTTTCTGTAATGGTCTTTATCATCAGCTTCTCTATAGCCTAGCATGAGCTCAATTATTCTTGCAATCATTTGTCCTATAAAAACAGCTTTAAGTATCCTTGTCTCCCTACTCGAGTCTATTCCTATGTGCGGGAGGAGTCTTTCATCTAGTAGCCTTTGTGCTCTTGCAATTCTCTCTTCTCTAGGCCTACCAATAGCAAATCTCGAGCCAATGTAATCCAAGGCCTCTTCTACTAGTTTTTTCCTATATTCCTCTACAATTCTCTTAACCTCTTCCTCAGGAGCTTCAGGTGGTATTTCTAGTTTAGGTAAGAGTTGCTCAGCGTGGAGTATTGATGAGAGTACGTGAACGTGATATGTTGGGTTAGGGCTTATAGCATATAGTATCTCGCGGGTATCTAACCCAAGGGCTATCATTAGTATTACTACTGGTATCTTGTGCCCCTGGAAATTAGCATAAAACACGCCGTCTTTCTTACGATCAACTATTAGTTGTGAGCGCCTGCCGCGTGCGGCACTAATGACTTTTGCTGTGTGAGTTACACCGGTGCCTTCTTGACCATAATCTACAATAATAGTATTACTCGCCAGATCTTCTTGTGCTACGATGACCTTCTCGCTTCCATTTATAATAAAATAGCCTCCAGGATCTCTCGGATCCTCGCCAATATTGATCAGTTCTTCGTGCGTCATTCTACTGAGCGGGTCTATATATGATCTTAACATGACCGGTAGATCCATAAGTTTTAATTCGATTTCACGTATCGTTATTTCTCCTTCTAGCCTCACGCTTACAAATACTGGGATCATGTATGTTAGATTTCTAATTCTGCATTCTAGCGGTGTCTTATAGCTTGCTGTCCCATCAACATCTATCCATTGAGGTCTAGGACCTAACCTCATTTTTTCAATAATAAGCTTTGTGCCCTCTGTGATAGCGATTTCTCTAAATTCTGATATAATTGCAGGCAGTATTTCTCTTACAAATCTATTATAGCTGTCAAGGTGCTGTCTTACTAATCCTTTTTCTTCAAAGTATCGTTGTGCAATAATCCAGAGATCTTCTATTGTAAGCACGTCTGTAGAGCTCAAGTTCTCTTAGTCACCTCTACAACAACATATCTATAAGCAATAGAAATACCAGCTGTAGGACTTTTCCTAATAATTCTCACAATATCTCCAGGTTTCGCGCCAATAGCTTTCACAACAGGGTCGTCTACAGATATCCATGGAAGTTGCCAGGGCTCTATTCTGAGTTCTCTTAGTATCTTTAAAGCCTCTTCTGGCGGGATCACTTCGTGTTTTGGAACGAGTTCGTGTTCCAGGATATTGACTTTTTCTCTCATACTAAGCACAATCACCTACAAAAATTCATACTTAACCTAAATATAGAGAGTAAAAGAGGCTTTTAAATAATATCCTACTAGCTTCTCAGCGAGTTATTATGTTGAACCTTTACAAGCCTTAAAGTAGTTTTTATTATTACAAGTGCAGAGCTCGAATTAACTTATAGAGAGGTGTGGACCGGCCGGGATTTGAACCCGGGACCTCCCGGACTTTGGCGTTTTGATGCCAACCGGGCGCTCTTCCAGGCTGAGCTACCGGCCCACTCCTTGCTGTTAGAATTAATCGTTATGGGTTTTAAAAGTATTTCTCTAGGTATATGTGTGTAGAGCTTGGAGAAGCTCTCGGTGTTTTTACTCGTTGTGAAGTGAATGTGGGGTTTTCAAATTATGTCTAGCGTTCGTGACGTGATCGAGGAAGTACTTAGAAAGCGCGGAT
Source organism: uncultured Thermosphaera sp. (assembly GCA_964564855.1). Classification (GTDB taxonomy): domain Archaea; phylum Thermoproteota; class Thermoprotei_A; order Sulfolobales; family Desulfurococcaceae; genus UBA285. The sequence continues at coordinate 28,428 of CAZMCE010000008.1, forward strand.
TGGTTTCAAGGATTTTTGCTAATAGAGAGGTGTTACACCCAGACTATGTGCCGGATAGTCTCCCTCATAGAGAAAGAGAGATCACAAAACTAGCTGAGATCTTAGTTATCTCTGCTAAGGGTGAGAGACCTAGCAATGTTTTCTTGTATGGACTTACAGGCACAGGTAAAACAGCTGTAGCTAAATATGTTGTTAAAAAACTAGTTGAAAAGGCATCTGTCTTTGGCGTAAAGCTAAATTACGCGTATGTGAACACTAGAAAAGTCGACACTGCCTATAAAGTTTTAGCCTCAATAGCTGCGAGTCTAGGCCTCAGAGTACCTCACACAGGATTAGCTGTTAGTGAAATTTACAGGCGCTATGTAAGTGCTCTTGATAGTTGGGGTGGGCTACACATAGTTATACTAGATGAAATAGACTTTTTCGTTAAGAAGAACGGAGATGACATATTATACAAGCTTCTCAGAGTAAACGAGGATCTTTTAAGTGCACGTGTCTCTATTATTGGAATAACAAATGACTTAAATTTTGTTGAAGAACTCGACCCGAGAGTCAGGTCTAGTCTAGGTGAAGAGGAAATAGTTTTTCAGCCTTACAACGCGGATCAATTATTTACTATTTTGAAGCAGAGAGCAGAGTTAGCCTTTAAGCCTGGGGTTGTGGATGATAGTGTTATCTCTTATTGTGCGGCATTAGCAGCTAGAGAACACGGAGACGCACGAAGGGCACTAGACTTATTAAGAGTGTCTGGTGAAATAGCTGAAAGAGAAGGCGCGGACAGAGTCACTATTGAACATGTTAAAAAAGCTTCTCTCGAGATAGAAGAGAACAAGGTATATCAGAGTGTAACATCACTGCCACTTCATCAAAAACTAGTCCTCAAGTCTATTTTAGAAATAGTTACATCTAAGGGATATGCGTCGACTGGTGATGTATACGCCAAATATGTAGAGAAGATACGTCACTTCTCTCTCGAGCCGCTCACTATGAGGAGAGTTAGCGATATAGTTTCTCAACTAGACATGATGGGGCTCATAATGGCTGAAGTTGTGAGTAGGGGTAGATATGGAGTTACTAAAATAATTAAAGTGAGAGAAGATTTTATACCAATAATTGAGAAAGCTTTAAGGGATCTCGACTAGAATGTACTCCATGCTAGTAGAAGCTTATGATGATGGATTTTTCCCTTACTACTTTAAGGCTTGTAAAGGTTCAACATATATAGTTGGTGTTGAAGTAGAGGATTTTCACAGTGTACGTAAGGTAGCAGTGGGGCTCGTCAAAGTAGATGGAAGAAGCACGCTGAGAGTTATTAGAGATATCTCTATAAGTATGAGTGGCAGTGTAATATTACTCGACGGCGTGATTTACGCTGGTTTCGACGTTGTAGATCCACAAGAACTTTATAATAATACTGGTAAAGCGGTAATCGTGATTCAGCTATATCCATTAAACCTTAAGAGTATTGAAAAAGCCCTTAGAGAACACTTCGTAGACTGGTCTGAGAGGTTTAATGTTATTAAGAGTATATATAGTAGAATGATTAGGGTAGAAACTCCGTGGAGAATAATAGAAGTCTATAGTATTGGGCTAGACTTTAATACTGCAGTCACCGTTCTGAGGAGAAGCTGCCTTTACAGCCCTATGCCAGAACCCCTTAGAATAGCTGATAAAATAGCTTCAGCACTCTCAAGGCTACACATAAATCAACTATACTACCAGATCTAACCTCTCTCCGCTCTAAAGGGCGAGGGTGCTCAGCAGTTT
>CAZMCE010000009.1:0-27418 GCA_964564855.1 uncultured Thermosphaera sp.
TGTTAGGAGGCTTCATGAACAATTTTGGTGAGTACGCTTGAAGATTCTTATATCAGAGTATGTATTGAGTACTTACCAGTATCACTACCTTGAATTACTCCCAGAAGCATATGCCATGGTGATCTCGCTCGCTGAGACACTCAGTGCAGCTGGCTGTGAGGTGTACTTGACTCTTAGTGATAAGATTTCTAGAATATTGTGGGATAGAGTAGTTACCGTAAGTAGTGAGTCTGAATACTATCACCTAGTGGAGCGAGTCAGAGAATACTTTGACTGGGTAGTACTTATTGCTCCTCCATTAGAGCTTATTAAGTTGTCTAAAATAGTTGGCGAGAAGCTCTTGGGTCCATCACATTTTCTAGTAGAGGCTTTTTCAGATAAGCTCAATACTTATATAGTTCTCGAGAAGTGCGGTATTAAAACCCCCCGATCTATATCCGTGGACAGCCTGCACATTGATCGTTCTCGTATAAAAGAATTGAACCCCCCTTATATAATAAAGCCTACTCTCCTAGCCGGTTCTGAGTGTGTTTACTTTGCTAGAGATGAGGATGAGGCTTTGCAGTATGCGCGTAGAGTTATAAAATGTGATCCTAGTGGTAGAGCTCTAATACAGGAGTATGTGAGTGGTATACATGGAAGTATATCAGTTATTTATGGAAGAGGTGGTTACTTACTTTATTCTCTAAACTTGCAACTAATAATTTTAGATGGGAGTAGACTTAGATATGTGGGTGGAGTACTTCCTATTAGGAACCACGTGTTCAGGAGAAGAGCTGAGATAGTTCTCAGTAAGCTTTACGAGAGTTTTCCAGAGCTCAGAGGCTATATTGGTTTAGACGTTGTGTGGGGTAGAGATGATATGTATGTTATCGAAGTAAATCCTAGAGCTACAACCTCAATTATTGGTATCTATGAGATATTTTCACGACTAGGTGAGTTTTTAATTAAATCTGTGAGTATACAGAAGGATGTAGGTGAACACTACTTTCTAGGAGACTTGGTGCGTGATTATACTTATTACCTTATACTAGATAAGACTATTCCAACACACAGCAATGAGAAGAGTATTAGTGTAAAGGATTCTCCCCGCAGTATTCTAGTAGGTAAGTCAAAGTCTAGAGACGGTGTTTTAAGTAGAATAGCAGAACTAGTTTCTATAAATAAATTAGCTTATAACCTTCACGAAACTATCTTATGAATTAGAAATATTATGAGATGAAACACGGTTATTAATGTAGTGTTATAATTAGAGAACGTTGTTAATAAGGGTGGTTAAAGTGCCGATTGTCACGCTTAAACCTGGAGATATTAGTGTAAAAGCCGAGAAGGGTTCTACACTACTCCAAGTGATTCAAAGAGCGGGAATACCTCTAGCTAGTATTTGTGGTGGGAGGGGTGTTTGTGGTAAGTGTAGGGTAGTAGTGCTAGGTGGTGTTGAAAACCTAGATCACTTGACAAATGCTGAGATGAGATTACTAAGACCTCAAGATATTGAAAAGAGAGTAAGGTTAGCTTGTCAAGCTAGAATTATTGGAGATTATATATCTATCTATATACCAGAGGAGTCTCTCATAGTCTCTCGCGGAAGAGCAATAGCACCAGTCACTCTAAGAGATGATATTTTCCCCTTAAACCCTGTTGTTAAGAAAGTACATGTTAAATTACCTAGACCGACTCTAGAAGATAATAGATCAGATCTTGAGAGGCTTAGAGAAGCATTAGTAAAGCGAGGTTATCTGCCTGCAGAACAGGACTTACTCATACCTCTAGAAGTTCTCCGCGAATTACCCTCTATTCTAAGAACAAGTAACTGGGATATAACAGTTGTCTTATATGGAAATGAGTTAATCTCTGTAGAGCCTGGTAATACTACTAGTAAACTTTATGGCGTAGCTGTTGATATTGGCACATCTAAGATCATTGTGCATTTAGTGGATTTAAATAGTGGTATAACTCTCGCAGAGGACTCTTTAGAAAATCCTCAATTAACCTATGGTGCTGATGTTGTGTCTAGGATTATGTATGCAGAGAAGTCTCAAGAAAATCTAATTAAATTACAACAACTTGTTGTCTCAGCAATAAACAATGTTATTAGAGATCTCGCCGAGAAGGTCAAAATAGATCAGAGAGACATATATGAGGTAGTAATAGTAGGAAATACGGTTATGCATCACTTGTTCTTCGGTATTCAGCCGAGTTTTATAGCACGCTCCCCCTATGTACCAGTTATTTCTCGCTCCTTTAAGTGTAAGGCTAAAGAAATTGGCGTAGAAATTAATAGGTACGGATATGTCTATTCTCACCCAGTTATAAGAGCCTATGTAGGTGCAGATGCCGTAGCTAATGTTCTAGCTACCCAAATGTATAAGATAGATGAGCTTGTTTTAACTATAGATATAGGGACTAATACAGAGGTTCTCTTAGGTAACTCAGAGATTATACTTGCAGCATCTGCTCCAGCAGGTCCTGCCTTTGAGGGTGTTGGCATTACTTATGGTATGAGAGCTGTGCTAGGAGCTATTGGGTCTATTAGAGTCAACGGCTTAGATGTAGAGTACGAAACTATTGGGGGAGCTAAGCCAAGAGGGATTTGTGGTACTGGCTTAATAGACCTTGTAGCTGAGCTATATAGAAATGGAATTATAGATTATCTCGGTAGGTTCACGGCAATTAATCACCCGAGAGTGCATAGAGAGCGGGGATTACATAGATTTATCGTAGTACCTGCTGAGGAGAGCGCTACTGGGGCAGAGATATATGTGACACTCAGAGATATAGAAACTATTCTACTAGCTATAGCTGCTATTAAAGCAGCGTGGACTATACTGTCGAGGAGACTGGGCATAGACCCATTAGAGATCAAGCGAATATATGTAGCTGGTTCTTTTGGTGCAAGATTAAATGTTGATAACGCCATCGAAGTAGGACTACTTCCTCCAATTAGCAAAGAAAAAATTATATTTGTAGGAGAAAGTGCTATTGTAGGCGCTAAAATAGCCTTAAAATCCTCTGAGGCTAGGAGAGAGATAGAAGGAATAGTAGAGAATAAAATTAAGTACGTAGAGCTCTCAGCAGACCCTGAATTTCGCGAGGTATATGTTAAGTCAATAAGAATAGGTAGTGGTAGTAAGAGCTAAAAATTCTCGCGAGTAGGTAGGAGTAATTAAAGACTACTTAGCCATGAGCATTGCTTTGCCTATTTCATAGGCAGCTCTAAAGTCAAAGATTCCCTTTGGTTCTTGCAGAGCTTTCTTAATTAATTCTGCTTCAATTTTGTTTTTAAGTGTACCTATAGCTAATGCACCTACTCCATATACTCCAGGTGTAATTTCTTTTCCATCCCACTTTGGATCAAGACCTTCTATACCGTAAGGTGGAACAGCATTACAGTCTGCAACCACTCTCACCCTTTTACCATATGTTTTTAAAACCTCTAGTGGAAGTAACTGTACTCCAGGTGCACCAGTAGCGAGAACTACATCTGCATCTTCTATAGTTTTGCCCACTTCCTCCGGGGTCTTAGCCTGGAAAGGCTTTACAACATTTGTCTTTAACTCCTCGTTAACTCTATTCGCAACTCTCTGCGCCCTAGCGAGATCTCTCGAGGTCACAGTGACTTTTGCTGCTTTCTCGGAAGCGTAGAGCCATGTAGCTGCAACTCCAACCGGGCCTGTGCCCGCTAATACTGTAACATTTTTACCCTCAATAGTACCTAGATCCAGTTTCCGCAATACTTCTAGTGTCTTCACCACAGCTGCACTAGCTGTAGTATAAGAGCCTCTCGGGTCTACTATTACAGAGAGCTCAAATGGTGGAAACATACACTTCTTAATTTTCTCGACAATAGCGTTTACAGTCTCTAGTTCTTTACCATTAACAAAGATCTTTGTGTACTTTACTCCTTTAGGACCTCTAGGAAATAGTGCATCATAAACTATTTTCTCTACATCTTCTGGAGTCACGTTCTCGTACTTAAGTACTACGACGTCGGGTATGAGGTCTATTGTCATGAGTATATCAAATGGGCTTGCATGCTTATCGGTGTCAATGAATAGAAATACTGGTTTAAATTTCAGCTCAGACAAGATTCTCACCCTACTTCTTTCTAAGTTTCTGTAGTGCTTTTAAGAGCTCTAAATCACCCTGATAATCTCCTGCACATGTTGCTATAATCCCGTCAACAAGACCTTCAAGCCTCTCAGCGAACTCAACAGCTTTATCAATCGTTGTTGTTGGTTGCCAACCAATTTTCTTCAATATCTCTACATTGCGTGGGGTTTGAATTAAGAAGTATGTATATATTGGTTTACCTAGCTTCTTCATCTCTACAGATACTTCTTCAAGTACTGGTAAGACTTCTGGTGTGAGTCTTGCAAAGAATGCGAAGTCCCAGCCAGTCTTTACTCTCTCAACCATGTCTTGTGCAGTAAAGCCTACTTTTGCTTTTTCACCATATCTCTCTCTCCAAGGTCTTGGTGATAAGAGACATCCAAGTTTCAGTGTCTTTATCTTAACTTTCTCTCTTAGGAAATCCCTCGCGTTCTCTGTCTTACCCCAGTACTTTGGCCCTAGTGGTTCTCCATATATGGGGTCATCACCCATTGTTAAGACTACGCCGTCGAGGCCTACAGCCTCAGCTGCTAGTGCTAGAGCACCTACTTCTACAGGGCCTTTATAGTTTAGAATAAATATTGGTATTACTACTTTATCAGGGTATTTTGTTTTTAAAACACAGCTAACTGCAACACCGCTTGGTGCAGGAACGCCAGCTGCACTATCAGTCACATTCCAGCCGTCAACTAGGTCTTTAGTTTCCTCAGCCATTTTTAGGAATTTTCTCGTAGGTACAAACTCGTGTAAGATCTTCATAGCACTCACCCGGAAAACTTTAACTTAGATTGAGTTTAAAAATCTTAGCGAGCACATGCTCTATGTCAGAGACAACTAGAGACGCATCGCGAGCTGCATTAATCTCTACAAGAATCCCCTTTCTCCTATAGTACTCTACTACAGGCGTGAGAGTTTGTCTATATAGTTGATATCTCTCTCTAACTAGTTCAGGCTCATCATCTCTTCTCCGAATAAGTGGAGTACCACACACGTCACATATACCAGGTCTTCTCGGAGGCCTCCACGAGATATTGTATATAGCACCACACTTAGGACATATGAGTCTTCCAGAGACCCGCTCTACGATCACCTCGAGGGGGGCTTCAAATAAAAATACCACATCTACGCTGACAATTTTATCTAGTTCCTCTGCTTGCCTCACTGTTCTCGGATATCCATCAAGTATAAATCCCCTACTACACAGAGGGCTTTGTAAAATCCTCTTTACAACCTCCACCACAATCTCGTCTGGTACTAGGACACCCCTCTCAACATAGGGCTTAACTCTTAAGCCGAGCTCACTACCTTTAGCTATTTCCTCGCGAAAAATATCACCAGTTGAAATATGTGGAATGTTATATTTTTTACTGAGTATTTTAGCATACGTGCCTTTCCCAACACTAGGAGGCCCTATAAACACAAGCCTCACAACTACACACCAAGATAATATAGCCTTATTGAAATTATAAAACTACTAGTTACACGGTACTTGTAGCGCTGTAACCCCTATTTTACCTGAGAAGCATACTCTTGAGCCGTAAAGATTTTTAATTATTTAAACATTGCGCTTTTAGTGGAGGTGTAGTATACGTGAAGGCGTTATTTAAGCCTAAAAGTGTAGCAGTTATTGGTGCGTCTCGAGAGCCTGGTAAAGTAGGTTATGTCGTATTAAAAAACATTATTGAGAGTGGTTATAGAGGCGAAATATACCCAGTAAATCCGAGAGCTGAGAAGATACTAGGGCTAAGTGCCTATAAGTCTATTCTAGAGGTCTCTAGTGACGTAGACTTAGCTGTTATAGTTGTCCCAGCACAAGCTGTTCTCGACGTTATGGAGGAGTGTGGTAAGAAGAGTGTTAAGTACGCTGTTGTGATTAGTGCTGGGTTTAAAGAAATTGGTGGTGATGGTGTTGAGAGAGAGAAGAAGCTTATTGAAATTGCTAGGAAATATGGAGTTAGAGTTGTAGGACCAAACTGTCTCGGCATAATGGACTTACACACTCCATTGAACGCTACTTTTGCATCGACGCCTGGAGTTAAAGGTGGTGTGGCTTTCATCTCGCAGAGTGGAGCACTCCTCTCAGCGATTTTAGACTGGGCTCCTAGAGTGGGAGTGGGGTTTTCAAAAATTGTTAGTCTAGGTAATAAGGCAGATTTAAATGAAGTAGATTTCTTGGCTTATCTTGGAGAAGATCCTGAGACAAAAGTAGTACTCCTATACTTGGAGTCTATAGATCAAGGTAAGAGGTTTGTAGAAATAGGTTCTATAGTGACTAGAAAGAAGCCTGTGATACTACTTAAAGGTGGTATTACAGAGGCTGGTGCTAGAGCTGCATTAAGCCACACTGGCGCTATGGCTGGTGGAGTCACAGCACTGAGAGCAGCGCTGAGAAAAGCTGGGATTATCCAGGTGTCAACAGTTTCAGAGCTCTTTGACATGGCTATAGCGTTTAACTCACAACCAATACCAGTGGGGAGTAGAATTGGAATTGTAACTAATGCTGGTGGTGCAGGTGTAGTAGTGTCAGACTTACTTGTATCTAGAGGATTAAAGCTCGCGGAGTTCTCAAAACACACAATAGAGTACTTGAGAAGCACTCTACCCCCAGTAGCTAGTGTGTATAATCCTGTAGATGTCATAGGTGATGCGAGGGCTGATAGATATAGGGTTGCTATTGAGGCTTTACTCAGAGATCCAAATGTGAGTGCTCTCTTAGTTATACTAACACCACAAGTTATAACTGAGCCTGAAGAGACAGCTAAAGTTATAGTAGAATTGAGTAGGAGATACCCCTCAAAGCCTATTTTAGCCGTGTTTATAGGTGGTGAGAGAGTAGAAAAAGCCGTGAGAATACTAGTAGAGAACAATATCCCGATATATGATATGCCTGAGAGAGCTGTAGCTGCAATACTCGGACTTACTGAGTATAGTGAGATTAGAGAGCGCCTTGAGAGAGCTGTGGAACGCGTAGAGATATTTGACGTGGACAAAGAAGGGGCTTTAGTAATTATTGAAGAAGCTAAGAGACAGAATAGAAGAGTACTATTAGAACACGAAGCTAAAGAAGTCGTAAAGCACTACGGGATACCAATAGCACCAACAAAACTAGCCATGAACGAAGAGAGAGCTGTAGAAATTGCGAGGAAATTAGGATATCCAGTTGTAGTTAAAATAGCTTCTCCAGATATAACACACAAGTCTGATATCGGAGGAGTTGTTGTAGGCTTAAAATCAGATGAAGAAGTTATTGAGGCGTTTAGAACAGTAATACTGAATGCTAAGAGATACGTGCCAGCAGCTACAATTCAAGGCGTTGTTGTACAGAAGATGGTTCCTAAAGGGAGAGAAGTAATAATAGGTGCAACTAAAGACCCTGTATTTGGTCACATACTCATGTTTGGACTTGGAGGAGTCTACGTAGAGCTATTTAAAGATGTTTCATTTAGACTAGCACCTCTATCACTACGTGAAGCTAGAGAAATGGTTACTGAGACAAAAGCTTATGCGTTGCTGAGAGGATTTAGAGGAGAGCCTCCAGCAGACATTAACGCCTTAGTTAATGTCCTTTTAAGAGTGAGTAAACTAGTTACAGATATCCCGCAAATAGTAGAAATGGATATAAATCCGCTCTTCGTATACGAAGAAGGTGTAGGAGCAATAGCAGTTGATGTCAGAATAATTATTGAGTAGTCAGGGTGTGTGAATTGGTTAAGACAATATTCTTAATTGGCGAGAGGGGAAAAACCGTCTTAATTTACGGCTTATTGAGAAAATTCTCGAGCGAAGGACTTAGAGTAGGATACTTCAAACCTATTTCAAAAGCTAGATACAGACTTCCCTCAATGACATCATACGTAGATCCAGATGTCATTACGTTAAAGCAGGCTCTAAATTTAGAGGACAACCTCGAAGACATGAATCCAATCACAATTACTAGGAGCATCTTGAACTTTAAAAATAATGTAGAATCATTAAAAAAGAGAATTGAAGAAGCTTATAGTAGAATTGCTAGCGGAAAAGATGTGATCTTAGCTGAGAGCTATCCAAACCTAGAAATAATGACATCTATTGGCTTCTCACTACCTCAACTCACTAAAATGCTTAATGCTAAGACAGTGTTTGTGTTAAGTATAAAGGAGAGAGATGTTGTTGATGAAGTAGTAGATAAGCTTGTATTGTATAACTGCTATTTTGAGTATCATGGGGCTAAAATAGATGGTGTGATAGTAAACAATGTACCTATTTACTACAGTGAGAGAGTAGAGGACGTTATCGTACCTGAAATAGGAAGACTAGGGTTTAAAGTATACGGTGTTATAAAGGAAAGATCGAGATTAACAGCGCCTACAGTTAGCGATATCGTTGAGGCTCTAAACGCAGAGATACTTGAGAATAGAGATAAATTAAACAATATTGTAGAAGATATACTAGTCGGTGCAATGGCTCCTACAGCTGCTTTGAGATGGCTTAGAAGAGCTGTTAACGCAGCCATTATTACAGGGGGTGATAGGGCGGATTTAATAATAACTGCACTGGAAACTAAGCCGAGTGTAATTATACTCACAGGAGGCCTCTATCCAGATATAGGTGTACTAGTAAAAGCACGTGAAACTGGGACACCAATACTCCTAGTCCCCTATGACACGTATACTACAGTTGAAAAACTCAGAGAAGTACAGTTTATTGTAACACCTAGCTCCTTGAAGGCAAAAGAGAGCGAAATTCTCGAGGTTATTGAGAGAGAGGTTATGTGGAAAGAGCTTTTACAATAATTTTTAAACTTCACACTCACATTAAAAGCTTTTAACTACTATGATCTTACTCTGCACATATATAGCCGTAGCCTCCAAAACCTCCATATGTAATTTCGATTTTAGATACATCTAGTTTCAGGTCCTTAGCAAGCTTTAATATAAGCCTTGCCGTTAAAGCGCGAGCTAATCCAAGTGCAGCTTCACACACAGCTGAGGGCTCTCCTGTTAAGTAGTGTGGGGCTGACTTATCAAATAATATTTCACTTGATGGAGGCAATTCCTCCTCCCCAGCCCACACAGTTAAAATAATTGGAACACGTGGTAATGCATATACTTTTATACTGGCGTCTCCAAGATCTATTGGCTTATAATTAAATGGCTCTGCAACTCTATATAATAATTGAGGATCTCTTCCAAAAATCTTCTCGATAATAGCGATGTTTGCTCTTAGATTTGGGCAGTGAATAAAAGGACATAAATGCCTAGATAATGAAATAAGCTCACCACTCTCTCCAATATCTTCTCTTGTCTCACTGTAGAGTGAGAGAATGAAATATACACCACTAGCTTCTTTTCTCGTTAAATATCTCTCTAGGACATTATCATATATAGCTCCAGTCTCAAGATCTAATGTGAGTCCGAAAAAACTCAACTTATCTCTCTTCTCAAAACCTAATCTTCCAGGTAGCGTTTTTATTTTATCTCTTACTCTCTCCCAAGAGTAAAGATCCCAGAAAGACAAGTCACACCCCTCTATTAGTTTAAGGGTTTTTAACTTTAATAATTTTCGTACTGTAGTGTTATGTTAAATGAGATTAATGTTTTTTGCTATTTGATATGCTGCTTTTAAAGCCTCGGAATTACTTGGAAGACTTAGTAGTGGTGTTCCGGCAGCTGCGTATTCAGCTATATTTTTATCCTCGGGTATTGTCCCAGCATATTTTAAGTTGTTCTGAGAAGCCCACTCAACTATAGCTTCTTCACGCTTACTCGAAAGCCTATTTCCCACAACATATATCTCTTCGATTTTTAAGTCTACTTCCTTAATAATATCATTTATCTTCTCAGCTGTCTTTAAGCTCATAAAGGAGTTGTCAACTACTATGATGAATATATTTACATGTCTATCTAGTCTCCTGTTTAGGTGCTCTAAGCCGGCCTCCATATCCATTAAGACAACACTATAGTGTTGAACTAGTTTGCCGAGGATCCCTGAGAGAACAGAGTTAACGTAGCAGTAACACCCCTCGCCCTCACCCCTACCCATAGCTATAAAGTCAAATCTATCCATCTCAACAATACAGTCTCTCATAATGTAATACTCTAGGAGAGAGCTTTTCTCGAAGCCGAAACTATTAAGTCTCTGAAATCCTCTTCTAAACTCCTCAGCAACGTCACCAATAGTCTTATTAATACTTACTCCTAGAATTTGTGGTAGGTTAGTAGCGGGATCTGCGTCTACAACTAAGATCTCGTCACTAGTAGACTCTTCTAGTAGAACTCTGAGTAGTAACGCTGTAAGTACAGTTTTACCTGTACCACCTTTCCCGGATATTGAGGCGTAAAATGGTCTCTTAGGCACACTACGCACCTAATTAGCTAAGCGGTTTCCACGGCTTTATACCTCTACTAGCATCTCTCCACGTTGGAAATAGCTCTTTCTTCCCGGGAAGCATAAAGCCTGCTTGGTATTCCTCCATGAAGTCAGGGTCTAGTAGTAGCTCGATAGGTGCGAGTAGCTTAGCAACTCTCTCAGCTTCAGCTCTGTAGTCTTCTGATAGGAGTGTGAGTATAGCTCCGCCTAGTGAGCCGTTACCTATGTATTCTACTCTAGCACTAGTAAACTCAGGAATCATACCTATAGTCATAGCGCTGTTTAAGTTGAGATAATTTCCAAATGCTCCACACACATAGACTCTCTTAATATCATTTACTGTTAGAAGCATTTTCTTCATGAGCACTGATACAGCACTACAAACAGAGGACTTTGAGTCTATGATGTTGTACAAATCCTCCTCAGTGACAATGATGTCTCTACCAATAGCAGATTCTTCAGCTGGTACTACAACGTACTCGTAGCCTTTCTCTCCTCTCCTAATATAGGGGCAGCCACAGTCTTTATAGAATTTCCCAAACAAGTCTACTAAGCCGCTGACAAAGAGCTGGGCTAAGAGATCTATATAGCCAGAACCACATATACCAATAGGCTTAGCGTTATCTACAGTTTTATATATTGCTCTACAAGTTTTAGAGTCTATTATAGCGCTCTCAATAGCGCCTGCAACAGCTCTAACTCCATGTGTTAAACCCCAGCCTTCAAAAGCCGGTCCTGCAGGTGCTGTTGTACCCAAAAACCAGTCTCTACAGCCAATTACAACCTCGGTATTTGTGCCAATATCTATGAGTAGTGCTGGCTCAGGAGAGAAGTTAAGCCCAGCTGTTATTATATCTCCTATTACATCACCACCTAGAAATCTGCCAGCACAGGGAAGCACATACACGTCAGCATTCCTGTTCACATCAACCCCTACATCTCTAGCCTCTAACCAATATGGAGTTCTAGGTAAATCTACTCTCTCCTTAAAGGACTTTATTAGCGGGTAGGGGTCAAGACCTACGAAGAGGTATGTCATGACAGTGTTACCGGCAACTGTAACCATATATATGTCTTCTCTAGATATCTTATGTCTCTTACATAGTGTTTCAATAACAGTGTTTATTGTCTCTACAGCAGCTCTCTGAATTTCTTTCAGCCCATCTCTCCTATCTAGCGCAAATCTAATCCTAGAAACGATGTCTTCACCGTAAACTAGTTGTTTATTAAACTCAGAAGCAGTATCTAAAACTCTGCCTTCAACAATATTAACTAGAGCTGCAGCAACCTTTGTTGTCCCAATATCCACTGCTAAGCCGTAAAGTCCTTTTTCGCTCTCACTCACATCAATAATTCTCTTTTTAACATCATTTAACACTACTAAAATTCTCTGCACCCTCCTACGCTCAATTTCAGAGAATTTTTCTAGAACACTCGAGCCGAGACTATACGCTAACAGAGTAGTAGAAAAATCGCGTGGAGTGAGCACTATTTGCCTAATTAGAGGTTTAGGCTTAACACTCGGCAATAATACAGATGACTGTAATTTAGGTTTTCCCATCTGGCTCTCAATAGGGATCTCTACTTCGATGTTTTCTACAATTTTAGCTAGACAAGCTAGTACATAGCCCTTCTCAGCTTCTTCACGTTTTAACAGATCACTTCTCCTAGTTTCAACTCTACCTTTCCTCACAACAACTTTACACTTCCCACATAGCCCTTTACCTCCACATACACTCCTAATTCCTATACCAGCTCTAAGCGCTGCCTCAAGAATTGTACTGCCTTTAACTACCTTAACAGCAATATTGTGAGGTAAAAAATGCACAAAACACTCTGTATTCTCTCTAATCGTGGTGATACACCCCATAAATGCTTTCAATTCTCACAATAACTAAAAAAGACCATACCGATATGTTAAGGTAGTAAAAGTTGATTACTCGGAGGGATTATTGTAAAGAGCTGTGAAGAGTTAATGAGTTTTATATTCCCTCCATGAGCTCTCTGATCTTTTCTGGAGTCCAGCTCTTCTCTAGCCACTTCCCGATTTCTGAGGAGTCCATGGGTCCTACTAGAACTCTCCACTTAGAGGCATCTTCTATTTCTCCAGAAACCCTGGCTGCTTTGCCAGGTATTATTAGAACTCTGTGTTTTACTTTATTTTCAAGCCCTGTAGTCTTAATAGCCTCAGCGACTCTATCTCCCGTGAGCTTTCTACCTGCTACACTGACATCTACAGCTAAGCCCTCAGTATCTACGACTAGTAACCACGCATTTACCTTGGCTTTCTCAGCATCACTTAAGACAACAGAGTATGTTAATGCATAATTTGTAGTTACGAGAACGGGGCTCATCTCGTCGGGTTTTCCGATCTCTCTTAGACCTGGCGGTACAGAGACCGGTTTTCTAGGGTCTGTATACAGTTGAAATCTCCACATTACTTGGGGTAGTAAGACCCATCCATCTAGAGAGTGCATAATAATTAAGTCTGCATAGCGAGTCATGAGAATTGTTGCAAGTATAGCCTCCCACCACATAATGTCCTTTGGATCTCCTGTTATCTGCGTCCACACAGAAATAGGTGTGGCTACTAGTGGGTACTTAGCGTACTTCCAGAGATCATATGTAGCCTTGTATCTCAACCACGAATACGCCTTAATAGTATATGAGAGGCCTCCAGACCCTACAAAGCATCCAGGATCCAATGCTAGGTCTTTTAAGCCCATATCTTCTGACAACGTTTTTGCCAGCGAAATGAGTGTGTCAAGATCGCCTGGACATGCAATAACTAGGGGCACATCAAATTTCCTCGCAACCTCAGCCATTTCTCTCCAGTTTTCTTTAGTAGCAGCGTAGATTAGAGGTCTGTGGTGAGGTGGGCTTAGAACATCTAGAGCAGCCTCTATTACTGCGGTGTTTGTTGAGCAGAGAATTAGTGGTAGAGTTGTGTTTTCGACTACAGTATAAACAGTCTTTGCGTATTTTTCAGGATTATTTGTCACAGACCTAACGGCAACAGCATCTAGTTTGAGTTTTTGACCCACATATTCGTATTCAAAACTCTCTATCATTTTAACTCTCTTGACAATGACATCTCTCTCCATAGAGTCGTCTACATCGATCGCTATTGCTGTTGGATTGTGATATCTCAACTCGTGCCTGAAGAGGACGTATTTGCCGCCGATCTTGACAACTCTCTTAGGACTTTTCAACATCACCTCTTTTACAGGAGGTAAGAGGAGTTCTCTTAACTTCTCAACGCTCTCCCTATATTTCTCCTCCTCAATTAGCGGAGGGCAATCTTCTACTCGAGCTTCTAGAGCTGCGAGACGCACTGCAAATGCCATACAATTAGCTTCTCCACACTTCCCGCAGTTTGTTTTCGGCAAGAGCTGGTATATCTCAATCGGTGTTGGAGGCTTCCAGGGCATTTAAAACACCGGTAGACTTCTCGATAACCAATCTAGAGCTTTTTCAGGATCCTTAGGTTTAGGCTCGCTAAATAAGTACTCTCTAATAGCCTTCATAGTCTTAACAGTTAGTGGGTGTACTAGCATGTAATAGTCAGCCCCTGTTAGTAGACATATGAGGCTAGTAAGTGTCTCCCAGAGGGGCCCTCTAATTTCCTTGGGGCCCCAGTATGGGTCCATTGTAATCCACGCCTCTCTAGCACCCCAGGCGTTGGCAGCTCCCACGTTAAATGGGTGTTGTAGCAGCTCATTACCTATTAGCGCAGACAACCTAGCTCTCTCCATAGTTGTGAAGCCGTATTCAGTGCCATAGCCTATACCACCAATATTCAGATCTAGCATTATTCTATTTCTCGGTATCCACTCATAGACTTTCCTATTTATTTGCTCAGCCTTGTCGAGATCCATTGGTGAGAAGTCTATAACAATAGCATTTGTCTTAGCTATGTACGGGCATATATCCTCGAGCTTCATATCTAGGTTTAAACTGTTAATTACAAGTCCCTCTGAGGGAAACGCCTCAACAACTCTTCTAAAAACTATAATGTCTTTTTCAGGGTTTCCAGAACCACCCACAACTATAGGCACTTTAACTGCCTGAAGAATTAGATCAACGGTCTTCACAGCCTCTTCTGGAGAAGCATCTCTAATTGTGGGATCTGTACTCACTAGGTGTATGTCTATGGCTTCAGCTCCGTACTTCTCAACCCAAATTCTAGCCCACTCAGCTGGGTTATCGAGAGCGTCTCCAAACGCGAGCTTTACAGCTCTTGGTAAGCCTATTTTCATGTCAAAGACGTCTCCACCAAATGCCGGTGGGTGTGGAGGCTTATATCCTGATAAATAGTAGTATGCTGGCATTGTATGACCTCCTACCACGATAACACTATCTCTACTCCCACCCTCTCTTCTAGAAGCTCCGAGTTTCACCTCGAGCACCCTGCCACTGAACTGGGGTCTTGGTTCTTCAAAAGCTATTCTAGCTAGCTCAACAACTCTCTTAGCTATGACTTCAACAGCCTTTGCGACCTCGTAAGCTGCTTTAACCTCAGGTTTAGCTTCTGCAACTGCTTGAGGTGGTGTGACAACAACCGGTACTGGTAGTTGCTGAGGTGTGAGCCTTATCTCGAGCTCTTCAGCATTTATCTCGACATTATATAGCTCTATAACACCCTTTTCTAAAGCCTCTGCAATCCTAGCGAGTAAGCTGTATATAGCTGATTCTTGCTTAGCTTTTATCTCATCTTTATCTCTCTTAGAATTCTTCTCACTCACTTACTCTCACCTATACTACTCTTCTTAATAACAATTTTCTCAGCTCGTATCTTTACACCCTTAAACACCAACACTACGCCCCCAGCTATTTGCGGTGAAAATAGCATTTGCTGAGGCGTTATAGTTGGTGAGACGACTTGAGGCTGTACTACTAGTTGTGGAGCTTGAATTTGCGGCTGCGTGGGTAGCGGAGGTGGGGGAGCTTTCTCTTTAACTTTTATCTCTTCTTTTTTCTCCTTCTCCTTCCACTTCTGTACTATGGGATGACCCCTCTCTATTAGAAATTTCTTTAGCTCTTCAATAGTCGTAGCCTCTTTTTCAGTTGCAATTTTATCTCTGAGCTCTAGTGGTATAGCGTCTAGAACTCTCTCTCTAAGCTCTGAAGTCATCCATACAATTCTTGTCCAGCCGCCATCTGCTTGAAACAACTTCTTACTCCTCAAGTAGAGTATTCCAATACCCTGAAATCCGGGTACCTGTTTACCTCCACCCACGGTGTCTGCGACTTGACTGAATTTAAGGCCAATTGGCGTTACACCAGCAAATCCTCTGTGTACGAGGCCTATAGCGTCAAGCTCTGGCATATAGAATGTCGCTATCTCGAAACACCCACATATAGTTGGCGGGTAGTCAAATAACGAGTATAATCTCACTCTCTGAACAGCCCCATTAGAGAGCTTTTTAATAGCCTCATTTGCACCCTCATACTCGCCTCCTATTGGATCTAGTAGCTTGCCTTTTGGAACAGGCTGTATTGGGCCCTTAGGATCTATCTTAGCGGCAACTCTCGCGTCGAGCCACGAGATAGCGCCACAAGCAGATGGTCTCTCAGGAGTAATTATACAGACATGTGTTGGTGCAAAAGACTGACAAAGCTTACATGAATAAAACATGTCAACATCCTCGTCTCTTAAACCGAGTGCCCTACGATCTCTCTCCTCATAGACCTTCATAGCCTGAGGGTAGAGAAGCTCTACAACTCTAGGATCTGTGATAATTATTATTCTCAATTTCTCAATTATTGGAAACGCTGACTTGAATAGCCTGTAGAGAACTGTACCTATATATTTAAACGAGTTAAGGCCTCTTTGAACGGATCTCTTGCTTATCCTAAGCCATATATCATATCTCTGATTTAAATGCATATATCCCTGAATATAGTTGCTAAATTCATGAATTCTCCTTTCAAGAACACCTTCACCCTCAAGTTCCAGCCCCCTGCCGGCAGCCTCTATTATGACTGCATATGGAATACTAGAACCCTCTTTAAGCTCAGGTATATCAGGACCTATGAGAATAACCTTACCGTCTTCTATTTCCTCAAGTCCTCTAACTTTAAACAACTCAAACTTATACTTGACCTTTGTACCTCCAAGTTCAACATACATATCAGGAGCTCTGACTCTCTGACCTTCATATTGAGGTCCAACGTCGACAGGTATATCAGAGAAAGCCCCTTTCACTGGCGCTGGAGGGACATCGAATATTTGGACCTTGACGTCTTCAGGTAGTTTTATAGGCTCAAGTATTGTGAGAGTTATAGGCACTATCCTCCACCATGTCTCTATTTATCTACATACTCTTTTTAAACAACTCCTCTAAACTACAGATATTTCTATACCACAGTGAGAGAGGTAATGATGTGAAAGTCCACGTGGCATTTGGCTGGGGATAGGGCTCTAAACTTAGTGTTTTAGTATTTGGTGCGTAGTGTTTGAGGTGATTTAGAAGTAACCACTCATACGCGTACGGGTAGCCTATGAGCATTACTAGTTCTACACCTCTCTTTGAAGCTCTCTGCACTAGTTCAAGCGGGAAAGCAATCTCGTAATTCTTAATGCCTTTTTTGTCAAGGGCTCTTACAACAATCGGAGAGGACGTTGATATTAATGCACCAGAGCTTTCTGCTATTGATATTAATTTGTCTACAAGGTCTAACGATGTGAGCTCACATAGCTTTGCTACTTGTGATCCTATCGCGAACAGCTTCGTCTTGTATTTTTTAATAATATCAGGCACGTGCTTGACATCTGTGATCACATGAGCTTTTATCGGTCCTGGAGGAATATCTCCGTAAAGCCAGTACTCTAACGCCACAGCTACCTCCCCTCTCTCCTACGCTTATACACCTCGATAATGTCTTCAAGTAACGTGGGGTTCTGGACAACGGGCTTTTCTCTCCACTCTACTTCTCTCAGATACGTCAAAATTTCCTCTCTATATGGTACTGGGATATCTGCCTCAGTTCTAACATATAGGTGTAAATCTGGTGGTAATTTGTCATCTCCATAGAATTTTTTGTATAAAGACACGTAGTTTGTGAGCTTTATAGCTCTACCTTGAGGTGTGTCAGCTGGTCTTATACAGAGCTTAACTATCATGATCATAGCCTCCTCTTTAGACTCAGCGGCGTAGAATAAGTGTGCTGGAGCTGGACCCAGCCACACTCTCTCACCAGTCATAGCATCATACCCATACCACATATCTTCATTCTCCACATCTCCAAGTAACATTCTCCTATATTTCATACCGTGAGGACCTACAATAACAGGCACACCAAGCCTCCAAAAGCCAGATGCTATAGCCGCTGCTTTCTGGCTCATAGCACCCCAAGCAACTCCAACAGCTCCTACTCTATTTATAATATAATCAGCTATTTCAGCGTAGTTAGCTCTTAGTGGTAACTTAGCAAATATATTCGCGATCTTTATTGCCGCACCAGCTATGTGTGAGTTAGCCACACAAGAACCTACATTGACAACACCACCTGCCTCGAATACTCCAGAAAACTCCTCGTAGGGTGTTTGACCCTCCTCGTTCTTATACATCGCCGCGGCCATAGCTGAACAACCAGATGCTGTAACTATATATCTTCTCGACGCAAACTCTCTCACCATTTCACCTACGTCTTGAGCACCATCAGGCCAATTAGCACACCCTACAAAAGCTACAACACCAGGTATAGTACCTAGAACAATATCTCTACCAACAGCTCTGATCTCTGTGTCCTGTATTGGACCTCTACCAGCTCTACACTTATATCTTTCACCAGTCATTATATCTCTAGATGCAGCTAAGATTAATGATAATACAGGTATTCCTCTGGGACACACGTATTCACATCTCCTACATGTAAAACACTTACTATACAGAGATTTTAGAGAGGAGAGATCTCCTCTCGCCGCTCTCTGCAATGCTACTGATATTGGTAAGTTTTGTGGACAATTCCTCTCGCAGTTCCTACACCCTGTACATTTCTTAGCATACTCAATAATAGTCTTCTCGTCAAATAAACTCCACTTATATTTTACTCTTAGTGGAGCTAGTTTAAAGGCTGTTTCAACAGAAACCATTGCAAGCTTCTCCTCATCTAATATAACAGCTCCTGGTATCTTACCTGAAATAAGCTCTTCTACAACACTTTCAGGAGAAGAGTGTGTTCTATCTGGAAGCCCTCTTAAAGCCTTATCTGAAGCTGCTAAAACTACAGCCCCAATTCTCTTAGCTTCTTCAACAATATTTGTATATATACACTGCTCATCAATAACAATAACATCAGGTATACCCGTCCTTATAAATCTCAACTGCCACGAGATTGGCCCCACAATTCTAGCTCTCCTCTTCTCATAACGCGTTATCTCGTGAGCTGTACAACAAAGCCCAACAACCTCAACTCTATCTCTCTGCCCTGTTTCCTCGAGGTAGTCTATTATAGCTGTTGATGGTAAAACATTGTGACCTACAACGAGAATTACTGGTTTCGACATATCTACCGTACCAATACCTAGATCTACTAGAGGAGACTCAGGATCTGCCTTAGGAAAGCCTAGAGTTACTATTTGAACAACGTCCGCAACCTCCAGCGCTACATGATCTAACATACCGAGATGAAAGACTTTTGACTCATAATCTACTAGATCACCCTCTTGACCTGTATGAACACTTGCAAGTGTTTGAATAATCTGCCTCTCTACATACTCTAACACTACTTTTAAATCTCTCAGGGTCCTCGGCTTAACACCTGTCACTAGCCTCGTTATGGGCATTTCCACGTAGACTTCTCCTCCCAGATCTATAGGCCAATCTTCACCGTATTTCTCAATGAGCTTATCTAATAACTCTCTAGCGTGACTAGTGTGTGTTGAAGCACCTATTGAACATACCAGTGTTACTAGTCTTGACTGTTGCTCTGAGAGATTTAAACCACAAGAACCCCTCTTACCCCTCGTCAAGTCACACCTACCATATGTACAGAGACAACACAAGTCACAGTATGGTAAGTACAAGGGCTTATATCTGCTCAGTAACGTATGATCCCACTTTCTAAGCGTGGCAATCGATGGGAATGGTGTGGGTCCTGGCGGCTCTTCCCACTCCTCGACAACATAGCCAATACTTAGGTCAATGCTTTTAAACTCAGCAAGAGAGCTTCTCAGCTCATCAATTTTAACTCTAATATTCTTAAACGGAATAGACACTACATACACCAATAACTAGTTATTTTAGTGAAGGTTAAAAAACTACCTAGATATACATTAGAGAACACTATAAACTAGGATTTTAGCTTTCTTAAGAGTGAAAATAATTCTTGAGAATAAGCTCTTTTATCTTATTTAGCTCTACAATTACAATTGAGTTCGAATTATAATCTAAGACAGATATACCTAACTTATCTGCTTTAACTACACTTTCATCATAGGGTATGTGCCCTAAGACCTCTACTTCGCCAAGAGATTTCTCAATAAATACTCTGTCTTCATCTGAAGTCACTTTATTCCCTACAACAACGAAGTTCCTGACGCCGAGATCTCTAGATAACCTGTAAATTTCTCGTGTAACATCTATTGACTTAACTGTAGGTTCTGTAATACACATTAATAAGTCTACTCCTCTAGCAACACCTCTACTCATAGGCTCTAGTCCTGCAACCATATCTACTACAACTATATCTCTCCTACCGAGAATTAAATGCGAAAGAAGTGCTCGCAAAAACGCGTACTCTGGACAGAGACACCTAGTGCCGCCCTTCTTCACGTAGCCTAATTTTATTAGAGTAACATTATCAGGTGCTTTCACTCCATACTTCTCCACTACGTCATCTACTCTCGGATTTAACCTGTAAGCTCCACTAGGTAAAAGCGTTCTCTCTTTTACGAACTCCTCGTCAAAGAGCACGGGCTTTGAACTAGCAGCTAAAGGATCTACACCTAGAGCTCTTGCGAGATTTAAACTAGGATCAGCATCAACAGCTATAACACTATAACCACTCCTTCCAATTAACCTAGCTAAACAAGCAGCTATAGTGGTTTTTCCAACGCCACCTTTCCCAATAACAATAATTTTCAATATTAGCCCCTTTTCCTCAATACAACTCTGTGCCCTATGAAATCTATATAGGCTATTTCAACATTATCAGCTTCATACCTATTACCATAAATATCTGTAAAGACATATCCATTTTGCTTAGGCGTCATAAGAGCGATTTCTTTAGCAATAAGCTTCTCGCCATCCACGTCAATTAAATAAACATTTGACTCACACATATCCCTAATCCCGCTAAGAATAGGTTATTAGAGAGTTAAATATCTCATCATACCATACAACCTCTATTTATCCGATGATTTCTCGCGAGGTCTTATTATCGCTAATTTTGTAGATTATAGAGTTTTAGTGATAATTGAGTAGGGTATGTAATAATTCGTTTAGAACTCGTTTTAAGTTTAAAAAGAGGTGAATTAGAGATATTGAAAATCATATTGCTTCAACTAATAGTGCTGTAGCACCTCCACTACCATGACATAGTGATGCTATACCGATCTTTTTACTGAGAGTTTTAAGGGCATTAATTAAGGTTACTAGTATTCGTGCCCCACTAGCTCCTATTGGATGACCAAGAGCTATGGCACCTCCGAATACATTTAATTTACTCCTACTCACTCCAAGAGCTTTTTCAAAAGCAATAGTTGACACAGCAAAGGCCTCATTATTCTCAAAGAGATCAATGTCCTTAGGCGACATCGCGAAACCTTCTAATATCTCTATAACAGCCTTAGGCGGCATTCCTAGGAATTCTCTTGGATCACCATCTACCGAGGAGTATCCGAGAAGCCTAGCTAGAGGCTTAAATCCAAGTCCCCTAGCCCATTCCTCCTCAGCTAAGACTAAAAAGGCTGCACCATCACTTAGTTGTGAAGAGTTTCCAGCCGTGTGCAATCCACTTGGAGTAAATACTGGTGGTAAATTAGCTAGTTTTTCGAGACTCACATCTCTCCTTATACCCTCATCGACTGAGACCTCTCCTATAGATGTTTTTACAGGTACTATTTCGCTCTTAAAGTAACCCTCATCTGTAGCCTTAATAGCTCTCATATGACTCTCATATGCTACCATATCGAGCTCCTCTCGAGTAGCCCCGATCTTTTTTGCATAGTCATCAGCTATGACACCCATGTGTAAATTATAGAATGGGTCTGTAAGACCATCTAGAATCATAGAGTCCACTACTTCAAGCTTTCTATGAGTTAAATGCCTAATTCCCCACCTAACTCCACTAGGTAGTAGTAAGGGCGCATAACTCATACTCTCTACACCACCAGCTATAGCTAACTTAATCACACCATATGATATGTGAAGAGCTGCCAGGTGTATAGCCTCCATAGCTGAGGAACACACATGTTCTACATTAATCGCTTGAACATTACTCGGTAAACCAGCAGCCATAGCAATTTGTTTAGATGTAAGTTGTCCAGTACCTCCTCTCAAAACCTGTCCAACAACAACTAATTCGACATCTGAGCCTTTTAGCTGCAATTTAGAAAGGGCTTCACGTATCACTACCGAAGCTAATTGAACAGGTGTTAGATCTCTAAAAGCACCGCCGAAGCGGCCTATAGGAGTTCTAAGAGCCCCAAGTACTACTACTCCTTTATATTTAACTAACAACTCCAACACCACACTGTTAACTACATTGTTTACAATTAATAAACTACGACTTAGATCCCTTCAATTTCTCTACAAGCTTTGGTAGAATTATAAAGAGATCCCCTACTAGGCCGTAATCAGCTATTCTAAATATTGGAGCTTCAGGATCTTTATTTATAGCTATAATTATCTTAGAATCCTTCATTCCAACTATGTGCTGTATAGCCCCAGAGATCCCGACAGCTATGTATATATCTGGCTTAACTGTTTGACCAGTTAAACCTACCTGGTGATCATAGGATATCCAACCAGCATCTACAGCCGCACGTGACGCTCCCACTTCACCCCCTAAGAGTTCAGCTAACTCTCTTATCAATTTAAAGCCTTCAGGCCTAGCTCCTCTACCACCTGAAACTATAATTCTAGCTGACCTCAAATCCACCTTTCTTTTTTCTCTTTTAACCTCTAAGACTTCTACGTATTCAGCCTCTCTTCCAGAGAAGTCTATAGCCCACTCCTTAATTCTACCAGACCTACTAGTATTTCTAGGTGGTATTGAATATACACCTGGTCTTACAGTAGCCATTTGAGGCCTGTGACTAGGCGTTACTATAGCCGCCATAATTGTTCCTCCAAAAGTAGGTCTTATCTGGTAAAGTAGTTTCTCATATTTTTTACCGGTAATAGGGTCTACGTAATCACCTATCTCAATAGCTGTACAATCCGCTGTTATCCCTGTACCTAGCCTTGCCGCTACTCTAGGCGCTAATTCCCTACCAGTAGTTGTAGCAGGAAATAAAAATATCTCGGGTTTTTCGGTCTTAACGACATCTACAATAGCTCTCGTGTAGAGTAAGAGATTGTATTTTGAAAGAGTCTCATCGTCAACTACGTGAACCTCATCAGCCCCCCGATATATTAGCTCACTAGCTAATTTACGAACACCAAAACCTGTTAGTATAGCGCTTACCGAAAATCCGTGTTCATCAGCTAGCTCTCTAGCTCTCCCTATAAGCTCCAAAGAAGGCTCTGCTATACCCTCCTCCACTACTTCGGCATAAACAAGGATCTTGCTCATTATATCCACCTCAATACTATCTCAATTTCACACCGTCCTTTCTGAGCTCTTCGAGGAAATTATCTATAAGCCTATCGATATCTGAATCGGTAAATATCTTACCTCTTCTCTTAATTTCTGCAGCCCACATTCTAATAACTCTGGTTGGAGAGCCTAAGAGCCCTACTTTAGAGGGATCTATGGAGACATCGTCAACATTCCACACGGTTATATGCTTCCTCCTAGCTGTAATTACATCACGTAGTGTAGGTATACGTGGTGTATAACTAGTACCAGCTATAGTTAACACTGCCGGCATCTTAACTCTAATAACCATATAACCCCCCTCGATTAACTTCTTAACCTTAACATAACCCTCACCCACTTCTAGTATCCTATCAACATATGAGACACTTGGAAACCCTAACCACTCCGCCACCTCGGGACCTATATGAGCTGTATTACTATCAGAAGATTCAACGCCACATAAAATCAAATCTACTTTACCTAGCTTACTCCAAAGCTTTCTCACTACCATGCTAAGAGCATAAGAAGTAGCTAGAGTATCAGACCCAGCTAGCCTCGGATCGCTAAGTAAAATAAACTCGTCAACCCCCATAGCTAAGGCTTCCCTAAGAGCGTCTACAGCATGTGGAGGAGCCATAGAAACACCAATAACAATACCACCTAAAACTTCCCTGAGTTGTAAGGCAGCCTCGACAGCATACTTATCATAAGGATTCATAACTAACTTCATTGATAATCTATCAAGAGTTCCATCAGGCTTAAACTTTGGAGGCTCCTTAGGGTCTGGAACAGGCTTTACTAAGACTACTATATTGATCTTTTCACCTAAAGACGACTGTTGAGAGCTGCCTGTGTTCACCCGAGATCACCCTAGATCTCTCCAGCTTATCTAGGTTTTCCTTGTCGCTATCTAGCCATGGATCTCGGAAACTTAGAGCTATCGATATGTGTATTAAGCTCTGAGAATTTATAAGCTTAGGAGCATGTAATATTACTTCAAAAACTTGAGCAGCTCTAAACTACAGTAACAACTAAAGGCAATTCATAGTCTAGGTAAAAAGTTATGTTATACTTAGTTACTTGTCACTTATATTACTTGATGTATTCTTTGCCTAAGAGTTCTCTAGCTACTATAAGCCTCATAATATCTGAAGAGCCTTCAGCCCAGTCATAGCTCTTAACAGCTTTCCAGGCGAGTGCTACTGGGTTTTCTTCAGTATATCCGAAAGCCCCCATCCATCTCATGGCATCATCTAAGGCCATTTTAGCTGTCTCTACAGCGAAGAGCTTAGCTGATGCAACTATCTTTGTTACTTCAAACCTACTAATCTTACCCTCTTGCTCCATTTTTAGAGCCCAAAGAGCTTTATAGGCTAGTGCATGAGCAGCTTCAAGCCTAGACCAGTTAGTGGCTAATTGAAACTGTACTCCTTGGAATTTAGCTATAGGTTGTCCAAAAGCTCTTCTCTGTTTTATATAATCAACAGCTATTTCTAACGCTCTCTTAGCGGCTACTGCACAGGTTAATGCTATGTAAGCTCTGGCGTGATCAAAGCCTTCCATGGCTATGTAAAAACCTCTTCCCTCATTCCCAATCCTATACGTCTCTGGGATCCTCACATCGTTCAAGGTAAAACAGCCAAAAGACCACCCCTTTCTACCTATTTCTTTCTCTAACCTTATAGTGATCTTTGGGTGAGTTAGGGGTATAAAGAAGAACGTCATCCCTCTATGAGCTTTACTCTTATCTGTATAGGTTAAGGTAACGTGGCCACCGCCCTCTTTGAACCACGTACCCTTTTCTCGAGCCTCTCTAACGCCAGAGATATAGGCCTTCTCGCCATTTATAACATACTCATTACCTTCTTTCTTAGCAGTAGTTGATATACCTGTTAAATCTGAGCCAGCTCCGGGCTCTGTCGTAGCTATTCCTATCCATAGATCTCCTCGAGCAGCCTTTCTTATTACATCTTCCCTGAACTCCTCACTTCCATATTTATAAGCTATATAACCCCAAGATGTATGAACTAAGAAAGTCACAGCCAGAGAGCACTCAGGATCTCCTCGAACAATTTCTTCAAGTATTAACCCAGCTGTAACTGGATCTAATCCCAAACCATCATATTTATCTGGGATAACCACGCCAAAGAGTCCGAGTCTAGCCATTTCTCTAATGATCTCAGGCGCGATCATCTGTTTCTCCTCAAATTCCACAACTTTTGGAGCAATATACTTCTCCGAGAACTCTCGAACTACAGCCTTAAGCTCTTCTTGCTCTTTTGTAATTGTGAAATCCAATGGCATACAAACACCTCTACAAACATGTTCCACTCTAAAAGAAATAACCAAGTAATATTTAAACACATCTACATCAGTATAACACTTTCTTCGAGTGATATCCAACCAGATATCCTCAGTAAGCCAGTGATAAAAATGAATTTATGATATATAACAGATATGCTTGATGAGATCCTTAGATCTCATGGGAGAAATAAAACGATCGAGCAGATGACTAGTTTATTAAGTCAGGCTAAAAGATTACTGTGTTAAAAAATAAATAATGTAATATTGAATTTTTATCTACCTCTCCACTGTGGTTTCCTCTTCTCTAAGAATGCCTTGATACCTTCTTTAGCATCTTCAGTAGATGTTGTAGCTATAAATGTACCGCGTTCAATTTCTAGCCCAGTTGAAGTCATAATCCTTAAACTCCTGTTTAAAACACTTTTAGCTGCAGATAAAGCTAATGGGCTTTTTTCAGCTAACTTCTTAGCTATTGATAGAGCCTCTTCTACAACTCTATCAGCTGGTACAACTCTATTGACTATACCGAGCTTTAGGGCTTCTTCAGCACTAATTCTATCTCCAAGCATAACGAGCTCTCGGGCTTTATATGGCCCCACAGTAATTAGTAGTTTTTGTGTAGCACCCCATCCTGGTATTATACCTAGGTTTATTTCAGGCGAGCCTAGTTGAGAGCCTTCAGCAGCAATTATCAAGTCGCAAGCTAATGCTAGCTCAAAGCCACCTCCAAGAGCAAATCCATGAACTACGGCTATGATTGGTTTTTCAAGGGATTCTAAAAAATCAAATACTCTACGTCCTAGATCTATGAACTCTTTAATCTCCACTAAACTCTTAGTGAACTCAACTACGTCAGCTCCAGCGCAAAACGCCTTACCAGCACCTGTTATAACTATAACTCTAACATCCGGGTCTCTACTTGCATATTCTAATGCTTCTAGCAGGTCAACTAATACTTCTCTAGAGAGAGCGTTTAGTTTTTCTGGCCTATTTAGAGTTATTATTCCTATACCATCTTTTTTCTCATAGTTCACGTATTTAGGTCTTTCAGAGGTCAAATAATCACCTCAATACGTGTAAAAGCCTTTGCTAGTTTTGCGACCCAGATATCCAGCTGCTACTAGTCTTCTAAGTATTGTTGGTGGGTGATATGATAAATTACCGGTCTCTTTATACAATATTTCAGCTATATTGAGAAGTACATCTAATCCTATGAAGTCAGCTAGTTCTAGAGGGCCCATAGGCCAGTTATATCCCAGTTTCATAGCTGTATCTATATCTCTCGCCGAGGCAACACCCTGCTCATATAACCTTATAGCCTCTAGTATCGCTATAATACCTATCCTATTAGCTATAAAACCTGGAACATCTTTGCATAGTACCGGGATTTTTCCTAACTTCTCAGCTAATTTCTTAACTAATTCTACAGTCTCATCAGATGTCTGAAGACCTCTCACTACTTCAATTAATTTCATAACTTGAGGCGGATTAAAGAAGTGCATACCAATTACCTTATCGGGTCTACTAGTTACTGCAGCAAGTGCTGTTATACTGAGCGTAGAGGTATTACTAGCTAATACAGCATGTCTCGGTGCATAGGTATCTAGCTCCTTAAAGACTCTTCTCTTGATCTCTAAATCCTCAAAAACAGCCTCTATAACAAAATCCGCTGATCTCGCGGCCTCAGCTAGATTTGTCGTAGTCTTAATCCTCGAGAGGATTTCTTGCACTTGGCTTTCAGTGATCTTACCTTTCTCTAAGAGTTTTCTTAAACCAAAAGGACCACTAACTATAATCTCCATACCTCTGCGAAGTATGTCCTCACTTAGATCAACAGCCGTGACCTCAAAGCCGGACTGAGCAAAAACCTGAGCTATACCAGTACCCATAGTTCCAAAGCCTA
>CAZMCE010000010.1:0-27221 GCA_964564855.1 uncultured Thermosphaera sp.
AATGTTGAGGAGAGTTTATAAGCTCTTGTAAAATCCTTACAAGAACCATTAGATTGTAAATTAGTAAATAGGTAAAAAGACCTAGCTCACATAGGGTATGCCTCCAAATATTAAAATTATTAACCCAATAGAGATCATGATCAGAGATCCTGCTGTTTTAACAACCCTTGTGTGCTTGATCATCATTAAATGGACATTTTTCAATCTCATTAAGCCTGTAAGGGAGAGGAATAAAATTATTATTGGTAATATGAATACAGCTATATAGTATAGCGTCAATAAAATAAAAGCTGTCAAGTCAACGTGCATCATTTCTGTCCAGACTATATATGAAATAAATAGTTGAGCCGAGCAGCCCAAAATAGTAAATGATGAAAGTAACCCCATAAGTGCTACTACAAATAAGCCTCGAGTAGCATATTGCTCTAAGTCTAGTTTAGAAGCTATTTTACATGGTATATCATCTTCTCTACACGCTAGTTGATCTCTCTGATCCCGGCCAGACCATCTCTTTAGGAACGTAACTACCAGTAGTAATCCTCCGTAGACTAGTAAAAAAGCGCCTAAATACATAATGGGTATTGTGACTATGCGGAGTAGCGTCTTCGCTATTAAGCCTAATATAAAATACCCTATGTAAACAGATGCTACGAAGACTACTCCAGCCTTAACTGCGTACTTATAGTTAATTGTTATAGCGGATAGAAATATACCTGCAAATAGCGCGAAGAAACACGGATCAATTGAGTCTCCAAGGGCCATTGCCGTAATATATGATAAATGCGATAAAAACGTCCAGATATCCATAGTATCATCCACTAGTAGTCATTATAAATAATACACCCATATATACCGTTTAGGAAATCTAAGCTTTAAGTAGTAATTTAAAAATTAATGGTAGCGATCCTATTACGCTATAAATATTAGGTAGGATTATCTAACCTCCTCCCCGCCCTAAAAGGCGAGGCTTTCAGGTTGTAACTACGTTAATTTAGTTGTATTTATAGCGATCTTGAAGATGCGGAAAACTTTCGGTTTCTTCGACTCAGTTCTAAATTCTTTGTAGTTTAGGTAGTCCAAGTATATCTAGTAGTTCTGTGAGGAATCTATATGTCAAGTACACTACTACTATTCTCCATGCTTTAACCACCTCGTTTTTCTCGCTAATCACTGGGTGTTTTTCGTAGAACTTATTAAATTGTAATGCTAATTTCACAGCATACTCTAAAATCTTGTTTGGCTTTAGCTCTCTGTAAGACTCAAGTAAAATTGTGTTGAAATCTGTGAGTAACTCAATTAAGATCTTCTCTTCTGGAGAAAAAATATGTTTCCCGCTATCTCCTATAAGGTTTTTAAGAAGCTCTTCTATCTTAAATTCTAATTTATAAGGCTCTTCGAGGGGCTCTATATTCAGAGCATTTCTCAAAATACCTTGAGCACGTACATATGCGTACTCTACCATAGTACCGTATTCGTATTCGCAAATTCTACCGGGATCTAATGATAGGACTTTGCCAGGTTCTACTGTAAGTAATAGCGCTCTAGCATTTGCTACCGCCAGTTTAGCGATCACTTCAGGGTTTAAACTAACTACTCCGCGCTCTTTAACTAGCTTTCTTAATATACAGTTCTCCATATCCATGACTAGTTCATCTAACGTATAATATACCCCGCGCCTACCACTCATTTTCATGCCTTTTAATTGAACCATTTCATATGCAAAGTGATGTAAGCCTCTAGCCTCATTTCTAAATCCTAAAATGTAGAGGGCTGCTTTGACTTGTTTTTGTTCACGTGCTTGTTCAACCGCTATTACATTGTACACTTCTGAAGCACCAAGTATCTTAAACTTATAAAGAGCATATGCGATGTCCCTCGTGACATAGAGCGTAGTACCATCACTCCTCTGTATAATAAATCTGCCAGCTTGATCAGGGTAGAAAAGCTCCCTTACATAGTCGTGTTCGCTAGCAGCACTGTTAAGGTCGACCTCAATAGCCCCGTTCTTTAATAGTCTCCCATATTTTGTTTTTGTAATATCACTTATAACAGTCCTAGTAAGCGAGAGAATTTCTTTGCTAGATTCGAAGTCAAATCCGTTGAATGTTATGTCTAGTTTACTTAACGTCTCTTTAAATCCTTCAAGAACACTCTGCGTAACTCTTCTAATTATCGCTAAGACCTCTGGGTCGTTACTCTCAGCTTTTTCCATCAGATCTCTTATAGCGCTTTCAGCCTCTAGATAATTCTTAATAGCAGCTTTAAGAGCGCTATAAAGTTCAGGATACGTAGTAGAGAGCTTTCTTTCTGCTACGAGGAATTTTCTGTACTCACTCCAGATTTTCCTATATTCATTAAGAGCCTCCACTAAGGATTGTAATAGTAATCTCAGCTCGGGATAGTCTCTCAATGTCTCAATGTGAACTCTACACGCAGTGTACAGTTTTTTTAAGAGCATCACTTGATCGTGTACAAACTTTGCTTTTTTAAGTGCTTCTCTAACTAGTATTAAGATCTCTATGAAGTTCTCTACTTTATCACTTTTTACAGTTAATGCGTTTTCTAATTCCTCGAGAAGTTTAAATATGTGCTCTGTTTGTTGGTGAAGATCAGCTCTTAATTTATCAAGCTCTATTAACACATTAGTTAAGGCGTATATCACGCCATACCAATGATCAGGCTTCATGTGGTCAGGCTTTTTAATACCACTTGACTCAGCTATTTTAATACCATAAATTAGTGTTGCAACTTGCTTACCTAGGTCATTTACGTAAAATCGCGTCTCAACACTAAAACCAAGCTTTCTGAGAAGTCTAGCAAAAGTATCACCGAGAACACTATTTCTACCACTACCAATATGTAAAGGGTGAACTGGGTTAGCGCTTGTATGTTCTACGAGAACTTTTCTTCCACCACCTACAGCGGAGAGTTCTTTTAAAAACTCTCCACAGAGAACTCTCTCAATAAGACCTCGCAGTATGCGGTCGTGACTTATGGTTAAATTTAAATAACCATTTACAAAATCCGCTTTTTCAACACCACACTTTTCACGGGCAATTTCCATAACTTTACTGCATAATTTTAAACCAATCTCGCTCCATAAGTTTTTATCATACTCTTTAAGGAGAATATATAGTGCTACTCCATAGTCTCCGAGCGAGGGGTCCGGTGTGGAAGCTAACTTGAGCTTCCCACTATTAAATAGTTCTCTCACATTTTCATTGCTTAGCTTGAAGACACCGCTCAAAGCAGTCACTAAGGCTTCAATAATGCAGTCTCTCACACTAGTCATAAACACACTCCTAACTCAATTCCCTCTACTTAATCTTAATCTAAGAAATTAGATATTTAGCCCTATAAAAGTGCACACTGTTCCGAGAAAAATGCTTGTTAAACAAGAATTTTCATTATTCTTTAAGAAGTTTTTCAAGCATATTGTAGAATCTGCTCCACCACTCTATAGCTGATTTTTCAGCATTCTCTTTAAATAGTTTGGTCCACTTAGTATTTCCATACTCCTCAGCAGCCTTCGCCATGAAATCTATAATTCTCTTGGAATCCCATGGTGTAGGATACGCTCCTGCCAGTTTCTGGTATTTTACTATGAGTTTGTATATGCTCTTAGCTCTATCTAAGGGCTTCTCGATGTTAAAAAATCTCTCCATAAGCACAGGTAGCAGTTTCTCAGCCCATCCTCGGTGAAATCTACAGAAACCGGCATTCTCTATTAGTAATTCATAAATTGCCCTCTCAAAACACTTAGTAGCAAAATCTTCTGGCTCTGTAAAAACACCAGAGTAAAAGGTCCAGTACTTACCTAGTATGTAGAGAGGAGCCACGAGTCCAGGTGTCCAGTAGTAATTTAGCCCTATATGCCCCCTCTCACCAAATGGTGCGTAGACTAAGAGATCGCAGAATTTTATCCCGAGAGCATTACACCTATCATTGTACAATATATTTAGAATTCTCGCAGCATCCCTCAAACCTCTCTCACCAATAAGTCTAACTATTGGATTTGTTCCAAATGCTAAGTGTTCTACGAGTTCAACAGCTAATTTCGAGTTCACTGCAGACGATCTCTCACTCAAACTAGAGGGTTCAAATTCAGGAACACCGGAGATTCCAACATCTTCTGGCCTAAGAAGCCCTCTTGAAACAGCTTCTAGAATGAAGCCTATAATATAGCCGAGCTCAATAGCGTCTATCCCATACGCATCTGCTAACTCGACAACTTTTTCTGCTTCATGTATGTGAAATACTCCTATAAAAGGTCCTAGTCCATTGTAGGGTTCATAGTCACTCTTGAACCTGTTTCTACGCACTTTTTTACACGCTAGTGGACATGGCTCACCACATGTTTTCCAACTTCGAGTCTCAATGGCTTCTTTATTGAATATCTCCCACATATACTTCATTATGAGATCATGAAGTTTCTTTCTAAGTTCTCTACTCTCATATATAATCTTCCAGTTAAGCATGGGAGTTGTAATTCCAAGTTGTGGATAATTTCCACCAAGAGTGCCACCACTATTGATCTTGGGGTCATACCTGTACTTAACACCGGTATCAACTACGGCTTGTATATAGGGCTTGCCCAGAATTTCCATCGATATTTTATTTAAAGCCGAGATGTCTACAAGCTCTCTTGGGAGTTTAGAAGATCTATTGTACTCGCCCCCATACACTATAGCTACAACATTATGAGCTCTCAAAAGAACGCTACCGCCTCCCGCTCTTGCAGCAAAGTCTTCACTCCCATAGTCTATTTTACTTTTGACGATTGTTAGAGATGCTAGTGCGCCGATATTAGTGTAGAGAGAGCCGGGACCCACTAGAATACTTCTAGCGTTATACTTCTCATAGAAGTCTTTGAAAACATCGAGAAGGTATTCTTGAAGTGCGTAAACACCTTTAAGACTTCTGTAATCACGCCATATATTAATAAGCTCTTTCAACTCTATTTCATGAAATTCTACTTTTAAATCACCTTCATAATTACACGTTATTTTCAAAATAGTAGGCTTCTCGCTCATTCCACTAATTATTAGAGAGTCTGTATTCAAATTAAATTGATAAGCAGCACCTCCAAGAGCAGAGACGTGTAGTCCTGTTGTTAATGGGCTTCTAAAAACCGCTACAAGTCTATGGGCCCCATATAGCTTTGAACCTGCAAAAATACCTCTACCAATAACTAGTACATTATCGGGATGATATATTGGTTTACGCCAAGACTCAAATCTCTCTAAGTGCAATTTTACTCCTAGCTCCACAGGGCCACACACTTCTCTAAGTGGGAAATCCTCTCTCCAATATCTCTTTTCTTCAACATCTATAAATAGACCAGTATAGTACATCAGCACCAAACCCTATTTTTACTATTAACACCTTAAAAAAATATTTTTGGGCATAAGAAGTAAATAAGAGTATTTAAAATGAATGTTTAAATTTCATTAATGTAGAGTACGAGTGTTGCTATTTCGAACTATGGGAGCTCTCAGCTAAGCACTTTTACTAAGCTCAACTTGTATGGGCTTCTAAACATATCTAGAACAGATCCAGCCTTCCCGCCGCCCTTAAGGAGCGAGGATTTCTCTTTGGTAGTTCACTGGTTTCCCACGTCTGTTCGGTTTTTATATGGGTCTTCTGTAGGGCAGTTGGAGTGGCCGGAGATCCTTCCACTTAGTTTCTATTTAAATGTGGTTACGAGGAACTGTAACAGCGCTTTGAGACATAGAGGAGATCAAATAATTTTCTAGTGGAGTAAGCCTTAAAAACCTAGTAATGTTAGCTTTTTCACGAGGAGGGAGCTTGTTGAGTTGAAACCGCTAAGAACAGTATATATCATGTTATTAGCCGTATTTATCTTAGTGATAATTCTAGTAGCTCTGTTTACTGTGTGGTATCAGCCCTCGAGATCGAAGATCCTCGTTTACGCTTACAACGATGATATTACAGGAATAGATCCTAGTTTAGAAGACGACACAGGCCTCGTAGTTCTAGGCTCTATATATGAGACTTTAACATATTACAATTACACTACGGGTAAAGTAGAGCCTAGATTAGCCTTAAGCTGGGAAAGTAGCGAAGATGGTAAAGAGTGGGTCTTCTACTTGAGGAGAGATGTGGTATTTCACGATGGTACACCGTTCAACGCTACGGCTGTAAAAATGAGTATAGAGAGAGCGAGAGACATCTACAGAGAGACAGGTAGAGGTGCAGGCTATATTTGGGATGCTGTAGACGAGATAATAATAGTAGACGAGTACATTGTGAAGTTCAAGCTAAAATATCCTCAGAAACTCGACTTACTAGCCTCAGCATCATATGCTGCCTACATATTCTCACCAAGTGTTCTTGAGAAAAGCGGTGCAAATAGCATTTACGATGAAGCGCTTGAATACTGGTTTAATAAGGGGAATGCTATTGGCACAGGACCTTACAAGCTTGTGAGCTATGATCCCACCAGGGAAATTCGTCTTGAAAAGTTTGATAAGTGGTGGGGTTGGAGTGTTGTTAATAATCCACAAGCACCAGACGTTGTGATCATAAAGATCGTTAAAGAACCGCCTGCTCAGTATCACGGTCTATTAGCGGGTGAAATAGACATAGCGTGTAGTGTTCCGCGTACTACTATTAAAGATCTCATGGAGAAAGGTTTTAAGGTAATTAATCTAAGTACTTTTCACAATTTCATACTTTTCTTTAATACTAAGAGATATCCTACAAACATAACCTACTTTAGACTGGCAATAGCATATGCACTAAACTTAACAGAAATAATACAAGTAGCTGTCTACGGATTTGCACTTGAAGCTAGTGGAGTAATTCCACATAGTTTCCCTGGACATGTAGAGGGATTAAAGTACAATTATAGTCTCGAGACTGCGAAAAAATATCTTGATCTCTCCGGCGCGAAGACTCCGATCAAGATCGAATTACTATACCAAGTGGACTATGAGGAGACACGTAAATTCGCTGAGCTATTTAAATCAAGAATGAGTGATCTTGGGATTGAAGTGGAATTAAACCCACAAGACTGGGCTAGACTAAAGGATATCGCTAAGGGTGTATGGACTGATCCGGAGAGTACTCCACACCTGATCCTCGCAGACTGGTGGCCAACAATGCCCTCACCATTTGACTACCTATATTCAATGTTTCACAGTGAATCAAAGGAGTGGAATTTTGCTGGGTATGAAAACCCGGAATTTAACAGTCTTATCGAAGATGCATTTAAATTAGAAGGAGTTAATTACATGCATGCGCTAGAACTCTACAAGAATGCTCAGAAATCGTTATTTGAAGAAGCTATAGCCGTGGGGCTCTGGGATGAAATCAGGCCGTTCATATACTCTAATAGAGTTGAAATGCCACAAGAAGCTCTAAACCCGATGTACATGTTCGTTATAAGATTTGAGCTTATCTATGTGAGGTCTTAGAATTGGCTATTAGTCTCAATTATATTTTTAAAAGACTTATCCTCGCCCTATGCGTTATAGTTGGGATCGTAGCGTTCTCCTATGTGCTGATCTTAACAACTCCTGGAGACCCCGCTGTAAAGTGGGCTGGTAATCCAAGAGGACCTGGAGCAGCGAGAGCTGTTCAACTAGCTAGAGAAGAACTAGGACTAGATAAACCCATATATATACAGGTAGTGGTGTTTATGTATAATTTCTTCACAGGCAATCTTGGCTCTAGTATTGCTTATAAAGGTTTACCAGTAGTTCAGGTAATTATTACAAGTTTTATGAGTACATTTGAGCTCACACTACTAGCGTATATTGTCTCAGTGCCAATTGCACTTTATCTAGGACTCTATTCGGCTCTAAAGCGTGGCAGTATCTTTGATAGTATTGTTCAACCAGCTAGCGTAGTGCTCGCTAGCACACCTACATACTGGTTGGCAACATTATTACTACTAGCCTTTACTATTTCAAAAATATCTGTATATGGTACAGCATCTCCAAGACTTGTAGCTGAGACGGGATTTAATACGATCACGGGCTCTTATCTGCTTGATAGCATACTTCAGGGTAATGTACGAGTATTCGTAGATTCTCTTTTAAGGATGATCCCCCCTGCACTAGCTATATCCGTATACCCTATTGGTGCGCTTACAAGGCTTATTAGAGTGCTAGTTGCGGAAAGTCTACTAGAAGACTATGTCAAAGCCTCTATTGCACTAGGTGTAGAGAGAGGGATTATAATTAGGCACTTCGTGGTGAGAAGTATAATTCCCTCGCTTGTGCAGATATCTGGGCTTTCATTTACATACAGTCTAATTGACGCAATGGTCGTAGAGTCTGTATTTGGTAGGAGAGGTTTAGGTAATTTATTAATAAGTGCTTTGAATACTGCTGATTTTAAAATAGCAGTTACGCTGATAGCTTTTATCGCGATTTTTTACATTATTGTGAACACTCTTGTCGATATTTTACAAGCACTAATAGATCCACGAGTGAGGCTGTAAGCATTGATACAGAGACTTTTTATCACACTGTATAGTAGAAGTCTCAGGAAAACTCGGTTTAAAATAGGCATGGCGATATCACTCGTCGCGATCTTCTTAGCTATATTTGCACCATACATAGTACCACAACCCCAAGAAGGGCTGGGGTACATTCCTCGAGATGTAGAAGCAAGAAGACTCTTACCACCATCTATAGAGCACATTTTCGGAACAGACTCGTTGGGTAGAGATCTCTTTTCAAGAGTAATAATGGGTACTAGAACAGCACTATTACAAGTCTTTGTTGTAGTAGTTGTAAGTCTTCTATTTGGATTATTCTTAGGAGTTGCAGCAGCTTACTTTAAAGGCCTGGTAGAAGTTTTGCTCAACTACTTTACCGAGATATTTATGGCTATGCCGACTATAGTTATAGCATTAGTACTAAGATTAACGCTGGGTCATGGTATACACGTGACAGTATCATCTCTTATACTGACATGGTGGGCCTGGTATGCCAGGATAGCATATGTCTACGCGAGAAGTGTGGTAGAGCTAGATTATGTAGTACTAGCAAGACTAGCGGGACTGCACGGCTTTAAAATATTACACCGTCATGTAGTACCTAATATTATTCAACCACTCACTGCACAAGCCATCACAGATCTAGGAAGCATTCTCTTAGAGGCTGCCGCAATAAACTTTCTAGGCCTTGGAGTACAACCGGGATATCCTGAGTGGGGTGTAATACTTTATGAGAGTGTTTTCTATGGTGGGGGAATTGAAGTGTTTACAAGAGCCCCCTGGCTTATAGTGTTTCCTGGACTATTTCTCTTACTGATTACTCTGGGTTTTAGCTTGCTAGGTGACTGTTTAAGAGAAGAAATAGATCCGCGGTTAAGACGTAGGTGGAGTATGTGGTTTTAGCTATAATAATGGAGAATCTAAAAGTAGGCTACATAATTGAGGATGAAGTGTTCTGGGCTATAAAAGGCGTGGACTTAGTAGTTGAAGAAGGAACTACGCTATGTATTATAGGTGAAAGTGGTTGTGGTAAATCAACGCTTGCTAGTGCTATAACAGGTATACTACCACCATATGCTTTAACAGATGGAAAGTTAAAATTGTTTGATCGTATTGTGATTAATGGTCAGTTGAGAAACTACAATAATGTTCGTGGTAAAATAACTGCATACATACCACAAAACCCCGGTACGAGCTTAAATCCCTTTCTAACGGTCGAGGAACACTTCTATTACGTGCTTAGAAGCAATTTTAAGAGTAGTAGGGATTTCTCTAAGAAAATCGCCATAGAGATTCTCTCAAAAGTTAACCTTAACTCTAGTGTGCTCGAAAAATACCCACATGAACTTAGTGGTGGTATGCAACAGAGAGTAGTAATAGCCTTAGCCCTAGCAACAAATGCACAGATACTGGTCGCAGATGAACCCACTTCTTTTATTGATGCACACTTGCGGCTCCAAATAATAGAGCTCCTAGGTAAGCTTCAAAAAGAGCTCAAAAAAACACTAATAGTTATAACACACGACCTCCTAACTACGAGCACTATATGTGATTATATAGCCATTATGTACGCTGGCAAGATCATGGAAATAGGGCCTCGTGAAAAAGTACTAAGAAATCCGAGACACCCATATACAAAAATGCTTTTAGAGACTACACCTATTCTCGGCGTTAAAAAGCAGCTTAAACCTATACCAGGGGAGCCTCCTAGTCTAAGTAAAGAATACCAAGCATGTCTTTTTCTTGATAGATGTCCTTATAAGAATAGAGAATGCTACTCTGATCCACAAGTTCAAGTAATTGAGAACTCGCATCTCTCGAAGTGTTGGAAAGCTCGGGAAGCGCCATGGTTATAAAAACTACTGATCATATCATAAAGCTTGAAAACGTAACAGCGGGCTATCTTGTGACACCACCAGGTATTAAATCACTAATAAAGACCAGGTACATTGTACTTAAAAACATAAATCTCCGTGTAAGTAGGAGCGAGAGAGTCGCAATTGTTGGAGAAAGTGGTTCTGGAAAGACAACTCTACTTAGAGTTATTCTAGGCTTATTAAAACCATTTATTGGTAGAGTTTTTATTCACGAGTACGATATATATAAACTTCCATGGAGAGAAAGAGTAAAGATTCTCAGAAGGATAGGCTATGTTCCACAAGACCCCTTTAAATCTCTTAATCCAGTGCTGAGAGTAAGAGATATTCTAATAGAGCCTCTTGAAGCGCGTGGAATTAGGGAATATGTAGGGTCTAAGATTAGGTCTATAGTAAAACTTGTAGGTTTACCTGAAAGCGTCTTAGATATGTATCCCGAAGAGCTCAGTGGAGGAATGAAGCAAAGAGTTCTAATTGCGAGAGCTCTAGTATCAGAGCCGGAGATGCTCATATTAGATGAACCTACGTCGGCACTAGACGTTTCTGTGCAAGCTCAAATAATAAACTTAATTAATGAGATATACGAAAAATTTAAACCTGCAATTTTACTGGTAACACATGATCTTTCCATAGCACAATACATTGCTGATAGAATTATAGTACTCGAGAACAAGGAAATAGTTGAAGAGGGCCCTATTGATGTTGTTCTAAATAATCCTCAAAGTCGTTTTATGAAAATGGCTATTTCAAGCTATAAAGGTAGCATGGAGAGGTTAGAGTAGATTTTAAGCTGTAAGAGATAGGATTATATAAGTATAGGTGATAACTTAATTGGCAAGTAGTAGTATTTACATTACTCCCAAGCAGTATAGTATTGTAAAGCTCTTAGTGGAAATGTTAGAGGTTGATGTAGAGGAGTTAGCGAGAGCCCTCGGAACTAAACGCGAAGATTTAATGAGAGATCTAGCTGAGCTTGAACATATGGGGCTTCTTCGAGTTGAGCGTTATAAAACAACAGAGTATGTTCTTAGCGAGACTGGCAAGAGGTACATTGAGAAGGGGCTTCCAGAAGAGCAGGTATACAGTGTAGTAGAGAAGTGTAGTGGGGTACTCTTAGAGGAGTTCTTAAATTGTGTTGAAAATCATGGTGTATTGAGCGAAGATGCTCGCATAGGGCTTCAATACTTAGTAAAATCAAAGTGTATAAGTATTGA
Organism: uncultured Thermosphaera sp.; assembly: GCA_964564855.1. Lineage (GTDB taxonomy): Archaea > Thermoproteota > Thermoprotei_A > Sulfolobales > Desulfurococcaceae > UBA285. The sequence continues at coordinate 11,562 of CAZMCE010000010.1, forward strand.
GAACGGTAAGCCCTTAGTGAGAGATGTATCTAAGTGCTTGGAAGCTATTAGTAAAGCTCGCGAAGTACGCGCCTCAATTCTAGATCTCGTGAACGGTAAGAGCGTGCAAGGAGAAATTGTAGTCTTAGCTAAGAGGAGGAGGATTATTGAAACACGCGAAAGAAGTGTTTTAAAAGTAAGAGCACTTGACAGGCTTCTTGATACATGGCGTAGTGGTTTAATAAGAGAAAAAGAACTGGTTACTATTATAAAACCGGAGATAGCTAAAGAGCTAGATAGATACATAATTAAAGAGTTCGATCTTACAGTAGAATTGCCGGGCATACATGTCCCAAAGAAACATCCCTTCATGCAGCTCATTGATGAGCTAAGAGAGATCATGATAAGTATGGGATTCGAAGAGGTTAAAGGCCCACATGTTGAAGCAGAGCTTTGGAACTTCGATGTTCTCTTCCAAGCCCAGGATCACCCGGCACGCGAGATACACGACACCTTCTTCTTAAAAACAACACTGACAGCTCAGGCAGCCCCAAGTCTCTTAGACTCTGTTAAGAGAGTTCATGAAGCTGGGTGGGGCTATACGTGGAACCCAGCTAGAGCTTTAAGACTGGTCCTTAGGAGTCAAACAACAGCGGTTACAGCTAGAGCGCTCTACGAGCGTGGTGGAGGAGAGTATAGGGTGTTTACTATTGACAGGAATTTTAGACCTGAAAATCTAGATGCTAAGCACAGCATGGAGTTTTATCAACTCGATGGAGTCATTGTTGGTAAAAACGTAAACTTTAAACATTTACTCTTCTTCTTCAAGGAGCTCGCGGCAGCACTTGGCTTAAAAGAAGTCTGGTTTAAACCGGGCTATTTCCCATTCACAGAGCCTAGTGTAGAGGGATATGTCAAACACCCTAAATTAGGCTGGATAGAGGTATTTCCCGGTGGCATGTTTAGACCAGAGGTAATGGAGATGCTGAGATGTTCAGGCTATAATGCAGCAGCCTGGGGTATTGGTGTAGATAGACTTGCCATGATTGTTCTCGGAATAGATGATATTCGTTTACTCTTTACCAGCAATATAACAGAGCTTTCTAATATAAAGTACACTGGGCTTGATTATATGTGGAAGAGAACTACTGGTAGAGATACTAAAGTTGTCGAGATACCCTATTAATGAATGCTTACTCTGCTATGCTTATAGGGTAATTAGTATTGGTAATTAACCCAGAAAAAGCGAGATTTCTCACTACTATAGTCCTCAAGTCCATAGTTATTAGAAAGCAAGGGTTTAATAGGACTTACAAAAATATCGTGAGAAAGTATAGACTTAGTGAACGTGAAGCTGAACAGTACTATCGAATCCTATATAACATTACGATGTACTACCATACTCTAAGATTTTTAGCAGGATATTTTGGATTTAAATCTGGTATTCAAGGCGTCATAGAGTACCTCTACAGGAAGGGCTTTGTATGGCACTTAATCGAAGAAGACATAGAGAATACTGCTAACAACTTCTCAAAGCTCATGAAAATATCTATTCTCTACAGCTATCCACTATGGCTAGTAAAAGATCTATCTAGTAAAATACCACTAGACGACTTAGAGTTAATGCTTAAAGCTCTTAACACTAAGAAGAGGTGGCTGAGAGCTAATTTATTCAAATATACCCTTGAAGACGTAATAGCCTGCTTAGAAAATTCTGGACTAAGTGTTAAACGTCATAGTGTTTTTCATAGTGTTTTTCAACTAAAGGATCCATTTAAGAAAATTGGTAAAAATCCATGTGTTCTTAAAGGAATTATAATACCACAAGATATAAGCTCTTATGTTGTTGGATCAATTGCCCAGAGTCTTGCACTAGGTGATTTTCTCGACGCGTGTAGTGCTCCTGGTCTAAAACTCACACAAATAGCGAGTAGTAGCAGAGTTAGGCGTGTAGTGGCTGTTGATTTAAGTGAGAGGAGAGTGAGAATTATACCTAAGATATCTTCGTTAGTGATGCTTAGCACAGATCCAGTAGTACTTGTAATACAGGGAGATTCGAGAAAAATTAACTACAATATCAAATTTGACTTCATATTACTAGACGCCCCTTGTAGTAATAGTGGAGCGATCTATGATGATCCTGCGTTTAAGGTATACTTGAATAGGAGTTTAATTAAACGCGCACATACGATACAGTATTCACTACTCTCAAATCTCCTAAAACAGGGCAAACTAGTCCTATATGCTACTTGCAGTATACATCCACTTGAAGGTGAAGAAGTTATAAAGAAGACCCTAGTAGAACACAATGTTGATCTCATAAAAATAGACTATCCATACCTAGAAAGCGGCTACGAAGAATATATTTTTTCGCGTAGCGTACATAGGATATACCCTCATAGAATTCAAGGTCAGGGATTTTTCGTAGCATTGTTGAAACCAAGGTGAGCTTTATGAATATTCAATTATTACACGTGTATGGATTCTACTCCAGTAATATTAGTGGTAGTGTTGTTCTTGTAGATCCTCTCTTGCCACCTAAAAAATGTCCGCTTGACTGTATTTCGTGCCCTCTTGGTGTAACTAAAAGGTTTGAGCGGGAAGTAGAACAAAGAGTTAATGTTGATAGCTTAATAAGCGAGCTTCAAGAGGTAATTGAGGCATTTAAACGAGTTTCTTTAAATGTTAACACTGTCTACATATGGGGTTTCGGCGATCCACTAGTATTGAATAATGTAGAAAGTACTCTGAAGGCCGTCGAACACTTTATTAGCAATTATGGATTAAAGACAAAAATACATCTTCATGCGAGTAGTGTAAATATAGATAAACTTGCAAAATACAAGAAAATCCTAGAGTACGTGGATATGGTAATAGTACCTTATATGTGGTATGGTGAAGACAAAGTTTCTCTAGGATGGAACATAGAACATAGCTTTAACCTGGTTTTAGAAAAAATGAAGCATATTAGTGTGTTAAACAGGGATAAGATTGCAATAGAATTACACATTTTTAGAATAGCGGATCTCACATATCCAGACCAAAGTCACTTGGCAGAGACTATAACGCACTTAAGAAACACTAGAATAGAAAATGTCGTAGTCAAACGCGTAGATCGCCCCTCAGAGGGTCACGTGTTAAAACCAGCATCCGAGAGCTATATCATTAAAGTTGAAGAGGAATTGATAAATGCTGGTTTTAAAGTAAATGTGGACGTGTTCACACCGATTAAGAGGAGAATAGCGTGGAAAAGCACTATAATAGGACTTTATAATTACATAGCAAGAATACCGTTAAAATACAGTGAAATACGAGACATGTATGGGGATCTTGGAGTGGAGGCTCTCCATAACTTAATTGGAAAAAAACTGGCTGTGAGAATATCGTGGGGTGGAAGTATATACTTTAAGGGCTTAGTTACCTAGTGAAGTACTCTTCTTAGATCTTTTAACTTTTACACGCTTTGCTATGCTAATAAAGAGTGCTATAAGTGAGAGCAGTAAAGGGTACGTAAAAAGTATTATAAGCTCAATGCCCAAAATTACTCACGCATGTCAAATAGCTAATGCTATTCCCTCGCTTCTCGGATCATTTACGAGCTCAACCTTATCTTCACGTAGTACTCCTGCGTGTACGTGTCCTGGCGCAGAGAAGTTATCTATACTTTTAATTTTCGCAACATCACTGTTCTGAGGAGAGATAAGTGGCTTTTCAATCACGACCTCTTGAGTATTATAGAACTTGGTGTAAATGAACCGAGGCGCTTCCACAGCTTTTGCTATCGGCATTTTATACACGAAGATGTTTTCATAAACTCTCAGGTGAAGTTGAGGTCTATAATCTCCACCGACACAGCCAATTATATATTTCTCTCTATCATTACTAATAGCAAGTATAGAAAGCGTATGTAATGGTAACTTTTTAGGTGCAGGGCTGTTTGGTAACCCCTTTCTTCTAGTAAATCCTACTGCTCTGTTTTGAATAGGAAATCCTCTAGCTACAAGCCCTGAGCCAAATGGATAGAAGAGACTTTGAATTAAACCTAGTAAAGCTTCGCCATCAGAGACCACAAAGAATGTAGTGTCGGAAGACATGTGTTCACGTGTAGTACTTAGTTGTGAATCTCGTAATATGGTCTCCATAGCTGAGTATTTCACATAGGTCTGAGGAACTATGTTCATGTGGTCTGGATCCCCGATGTACAGATCTCTGAACATGTAAGCTCTCTTAACAGGCTTAGACCATTTTATAACTTTACTAGGCGAGTCAAATGGCTCCTTGTAGAGGTCTAACTCGTAGAGTGCACTAATTAATTGAAGTGTTGTTATTCCCTGAGTACTAGGTGGCAGCTCGTAGAGAACTTTGCCATCTACTTCTAGTTTTAAAGGCTTTAATTTTGTGCCTTCATGCTCCATGAAATCATCAAGACCTACGTTTACTCCTTGCTCTTGTAATTCTTCTACGAGCAGCTCAGCGAGATCTCCATAATAAAACTCCTCGTAGCCTCGGGAAGCGATTAATCTAAGCGTACTAGCCATTTCTCTGTTAACTACGCGCACTCCTGTTCTAATACCTTTAAAGTACTGTGCCCACTTATAATTCTCTAGATCTTTTTCATAAGCAGAGCTGGCAAGACCTAGAAACCACCCTGCATAGAATCCCTTGTAAGCGAGATCTATAGCAGGCTTCAAAAGATCCTCAAGTGGAAGTGTAGCATGCTCATCGTGTATAGAGCCCCATAAATACACTAAACCTGGAATGGTTACGGTTAGTGGACCATATAGAGGGTTAAGTCTCATAAAGTCTTCAACGGGAAAACCGCTTGGAGATCTGCCTGCAGAGGCGTATGCTACTACTTCATCTCCAATAAAACCAAGTAGAAAGGCGTCGCCACCAGGACCTCCCATGTGTGGTTGTACAACTGATAACGCAGCGCTAACAGCTATTGCAGCGTCAAACGCGTTACCACCTTTCTCTAAGATTTCAACTCCAATTTTGGCGGCTAACGGATGATCACAGGTAATACCTTTTTTTCCTATAGCTATTTTAATAGGCAACAAACTCACCAATGTTTTACGTACAAATAGACTTGGTAGTTTCATCTGGATAGTATACGACACCTTCTCTTTTTAATTCACAGATCTCTTCAAAAGAGTAGCCAAGTTCTCTCAATACTTCCACAGTGTGCTCCCCTAAAAGTGGAGGGTGGAGCTTACTTACATACTTATTGTTATTAATATAAACAGGCGTACTCAGATGTGAGATCTCGCCGAGTTTGGGATGTCTAATTTTAATTACAAGATCGCCTGTTTTAACGTAAGGGTCTTCAAAAACCTCGTTAATATCATAGACAGGTGCAGAGGGCACACCGTTCTCCTCTAAGAGTTTAATCCAATAATCTCTCTTATTTGTGGTGAAAATGCTCTCCAGTATCTTCACTAGTTCGTCTCTGTTCACAACCCGATCAGCATTAGTTCTAAATCTAGGGTCTTCAGCTAAATCATCTCTACCCAGCGCCTTACACATTGCTCGCCAGAGCCTATCGTTAGCGGCAGCAACAATAAACCATTTTCCCTCAATATCTTGAAAGCCTTGATATGGCGCCATTGAGGGGTGGGCATGACCCATTCTCTTAACTTTAATGCCTGTAAGGAGATACATCATTGGCACGTAGCACATTGAGAATACGGCTATGTCAAACATAGGGATTTCTATTTTAACCGGCTTAATATTAGCGTAAAGTACTGCTAACGTATAAATAACAGCCATCATACCTGTCACGACATCAAAAAGCGCAAAACTAATTCTAACAGGAGGCCTGTTCTCTTCACCCGTAGTCGCCATTAAACCTGACATAGCCTGTATTATGATATCATAAGCTGTTTTATTCTCGTAAAGACTGCCACGTCTAAACCCCTTAATACTAACGTATATGATCTCTGGGTTGACTCTTAGGATATTTTCATAGTCGACGCCAAGTTTTTCAGGGACACCAGGTCTAAAATTCTCTACTACTATATGAGATCTCCTAGCGATCTCGTAGGCTATTTTTCGCCCTTTCTCCTCTTTTAAATTCACAACTATACTCTTTTTACCCCTATTAATAGACATGTAGTAAGCACTCTCACCATTTATAAAAGGAGCCCACGTTCTAGTTTCATCACCTTGAAGGGGTTCGAGTTTTATTATTTCGGCACCTAGATCAGCTAAGATCATGGTTGCAAAAGGTCCTGCTAATGTGTGGCTAAGATCCAGAACTCTTATACCATGTAGTAGCAATATATACACCAAATATGTAATTTCCACAATTATTTTTAAATAAACATACTCTCACCATATTATGGTAATACCACGCTAAAGTCCTAGTAGTGAAGTGTTATGGCTCACGAAGACCACGGTATTACAGCAATATCACTATCTCCGCCCTTTAAAAGACTACTCCCGGCGATTTTATAGTGGCGTGAAGGTGAGTAAAGTGTCGATTTCTAGTATTAGAGGAGGGTTAGGAGGAATTTTCTCACCATTTAGAGTAAAAGACCCTGTTAAGCGTGGAATACTGGAGTCTACTACGCTAATAGAGAAGATGTTAAGGACTCTTGAATCTTCTAAGAGGAGTTTAGAATCACTAGCTGAAGAGTACAAGAGACGAGTAAAGACACCAGGACAAGAGAGTGAGATAGCTAGAATTATTGATGAGGAAGTGAAAAACATATATGCATATCTTTCTCTAATAACAAAAACAATACACGACTTAACGAGGGTTAAGTACAGGTTAGAAACATTATTCTACATTGAAGAGCCTCTGAAAGTTATCCCAGAAATACTCACTGAATTAAAGAACATTGAGCCTGAACTAGAAAAGATTAATCCGCAGCTCTTAACACACATTAGAACATTAGAGCAGAGAGTAGCAAGCATACTAGCTGTGACTTCTCCTGTTAATAACATTGGAGTAACATTGCAGTTTTCACCTAGTAGAGAGAGCGAAACATCGCAACAGGCAGTAACCACTAGGTTACAGAGTACTAGTAGTATAGTCTCAAGTAGTAAAATTACCGAGAAAGAGAATAAGATGGAGGGGAACACTGTAAAGACTCTTAAAACTCAAAACGCACCTACCGATATAAGGCAACAAGCATCAGAATTTGCACAAAGACATGTAGAAATAGAAGCCTCAGTTATTGAAATACCTCTACATGTCCTTGAACAATGGGTTTTGAACGAACTGAAAATAACTGCAGGCATACTAGATCTAAGTGTCTTTGAGAAGAAATATGGGGTATCTAGGAAGAAAGTCCTAGAAGCACTTGCTTCTCTAGAGGCAAAAGGACTAGTAAAGATCAAGCGTAGGTAAAGCAGTATTCTAAGAAAGATATACAGTAAGGGATGCTAGAGATGAGTATGCAGTATCTCGCGGATAAGGGTATGGAATATGCTCAGAGAGCTATAGCGGCTGATCGTGGGGGAGACTATGAGAATGCTATTAAGTATTATAAAACAGCAATAGAATTCTTCACTAAGTACCTAACACTTTATCCTGACTCTCCTCTTTCAGATCTCTACAAAGAGCTCATATCTAAGTACAAGAGCAGAGTTAAGGTGCTTGAAAGTAGAATAGAGAGTTCAAGTAGAGCACAGGATTCTCAAACACAAGAACCCGAAAACGTTTTTGAGGTACTTCACCCGGGTAAAAGACCCTCTAGGAAATTTTCAGACCTTGTAGACCTTGAGGAGGTTAAGAGAGCACTTAAGAGAGCCATTATTTATCCTGTTATGAATCCAGGCCTATATCCTTTAGGATGGCCGAGGGCTGTTTTACTATTTGGGCCTCCTGGATGTGGTAAAACAGAGCTAGCTATTGCGTTATCCAATGAGATTAATGCTGTGTTAATTCATGTAACACCTGCTACGGTTATGAGTAAGTGGCTAGGAGACGCCGAGAAAAACGTAAAAAGACTTTTTGAAACAGCGAGAAAAATATCTTCAATGGGAACACCAGTTATAGTATTTATTGACGAAGTGGATGGACTCTTTCAGCAGTACTCTACAGAAGTAGGTGGTGAGAAAAGAGCTAGAAATCAGTTTTTAATAGAAATGGATGGATTAAGTGGTAAAGAATACAGTAATGTACACGTATTTGTTATAGGTGCCACAAATAAGCCTTGGGCTCTTGACATAGGGTTTATTAGGAGATTTGAGAGAAGAATTTTTGTCCCAGCACCAAGTAGAGAAGTTAGAAAAATGTTGTTTGAACACTATATATCTAAACTCGCTAGAACATATAAAATCGGGAACTTGAACTACGATCTCCTCGCAGACCTCACAGAGAACTATAGCTCAGCAGATATAGTAGCTATAGTTAAAGAAGTTCAGAGTAATATAGTAGAAGAAATTAGTGAGAAAAAAATAAATCCCCAAGAGAGAATAATATCAACAGAGGACTTCGTAGATATAATTAAAAAACACAAACCTAGCATAGACTCGTCCTTACTAGAAGCATATAAAGAGTGGAGTAAACAATATGGAACATTAGATGTATTTTAACAGCAAAGCCACTGTTACTTATGATTTAACTCTTTTAAAATTTGTGGAGGAATCCCCTCTGAAATTTGCTGGAAAAAGCTTATAACGTTAGAGAAGAATTTCTTAGTTAATGAATGATGAGAGTTGTGCCTAGGGATCTATGTTGATGATCTAAGGCCCCGGGGTAGCTGAGACCCCTGTTTTTACGTTCAAAGATATAATCGTCTTGAGCTTCTAATAGAAGAATAACTTGAGCTTTTAACGTGTTCTCCATGTAACATTGCACTAGATCCTATGAACAGTACAAGATAAAGTGTAGTTGTTACTTAGAATAAGACTGGAAAATAATATCTGCACACAACTCTACAAGTTAGTGTGGAAAAAGTATATAAATCCTATAATGTGTATTTAATATTGGTGAGAAATATGCCCTGTACTGAGAAAGTTAAGGTAAAGACACCATCTGGTAAAGAGCTAGAACTAGTTCCAGTTAAAGTTTGGCAGCTAGCTCCAGCTGGTAGAAAAGGCGTCAAGATAGGACTATTCCAAGACCCGGAAACAGGCAGATTCTTTAGAGTTAAGGTACCCGACGAATACCCAGTATGTGGATAGTAATTCTAAAAGTCTCTTTTTGATTACCTTTTTCTTTTTAATCTTGATATCTCTTATTTCTTGGTAAATAATACACTACGATTTAAATGTACAATGCCTATAGACAATTTTATTGGCATTTGTGAATGAACACGTCGACTGTAGATTCCATACAGAGTCATTTACGAGGACGTATGCGCTTTTAGTAATTTTCATTAATTGATTAAAAATGCTACTCGTGCGTTTTTTCAACAAATACTTTAAAACTGATTAGTTTATATGTCGCATTGTATTGATGAAGTATACTTTAAACCTGTAAACTATAGGTTAAATAACTGTTAATATCAATAGACCTTCAAGGTGATGTTGTACGAGTCTCTGGGCTATTCCCAAGTTACCAACTATAAGAGATCTTAACTTGAGAGACAGAAAAGTGTTCATGCGGATCGATATAAATGTGCCTATAGAACCAGAAGAGGGAAAAATTCTCGACGATAGAAGAATTAGAGTGCATGCGCAATATATAAGAAAAATAATAGAAGAGTATAATCCAGCGCTTATACTTGGATCTCATCAAAGTAGGCCGGGTCAGGCTGAATTCACTACCTTGGAGAAACACGCAGAGCTCCTTGCTAAGTACTCTGGTCTCAACGTGGAGTTCGTACACGATGTAATAGGACCGGCGGCTCTCGAGAAAATTAGATCTCTAAAACCCGGCGAAGTATTACTTCTTGATAACTTAAGACTCGTCTCAGAAGAGATATTAGAAGCATCACCAGAGCGGCAGGCGCTAACTATTTTCGCTAAGAGAATAGCGTCAGTAGTGGAGTTTTACGTTAATGATGCTTTTGCAACTGCGCATAGAAGTCAGCCGAGTATTGTTGGTTTGCCCTTACTACTTCCCAGTGCTATAGGACCTGTCTTCGAGAAGGAAATAGGTGCGTTGAGTAAAGTACTCTCAGAGAATGAGCCTCCGAGGGTATATGTTCTAGGAGGAAAGAAAGTCATAGAGCTTCTAAGAGTTATTGAGACCCTAGTGAAGAATAAAGCTGTTGACAGAATACTAACAGGCGGCTTACTAGCTCACCTTTTCCTCTTAGCTAAGGGTGTTGATATAGGTAAAGAGAATATAAAAGTGCTTGAGGAGAATGGAATACTGCCTTACGTTTCAAGAGCTAGATACTTGCTCATGCGGGGAGCTCCTATTGAAACCCCTATAGACTTTGTAGTTAAAAACGAGAGGGGAGTTGAAAACAGATATGTAGGTAACATAGACGGAGTGATCATGGATATAGGCGTGCAGACAGCTAAGATCTATGAAGAACTAGTAAAAGAGTCAAAAGTAGTTGTTCTGAGAGGGCCGCTAGGTGTTATAGAAGAAGAGGAGTTTAAGCAGGGGACATTGCGAGTGTTAGAAGCATCTTATCAATCTAAAGGCTTTGTCCTTATTGCCGGAGGCCATCTCGCTTCAATGCTTAGTAGCGATTGGGAAAGCTCAAATAGGGTTCACGTATCACTAGGAGGTAACGCTACATTACTCTTTATGAGTGGAGAGGAGTTACCGGCTATTAAAGCAATGGAATTATCAGCAAAGATGTTTTTTGGGTGGTGAAGATACCAGTAAAAGTAGCTGTTAATGGCTATGGAACTATTGGCAAGCGTATTGCTACGGTTATATTGAAAAGCAGCGACTTCAAGCTCGTAGGAGTAGCTAAGTACACGCCTGACTATAGAGCTCTAGTAGCGGCTAAGCAAGGAGTGAAAATATATGTTCCTAAGGAGAAAGTAGAAGCATTTAGAGCTTTGGGTATAGAGCCAGAAGGTTACGTAGACTATTTACTAGAAGAAGCAGAACTCATATACGACGCCTCACCAGCTGGACAAGGTGCTAAAAACAAGAGGCTCTATGATAAATTAAAGAAGCCTGTAGTATTTCAGGGTGGAGAAGATCCTGATATAGTAGAAGTGAGCTATAATACTCTATGTAACTACAATAGTGTTCAGGGCAAAAGATACGTGCGTGTTGTTAGTTGTAATACTACAGGGTTGCTTAGAATCATATGTTCTCTGAGAGTAGAGAACATTAGAAGAGTTTTCGCAATAATTGTCCGCAGAGCTAGCGATCCCGGCGAAGACTTAAGAGGACCTGTTAACTCGATAAAACTCGATCTCGAGCAGATTCCAAGTCATCATGCGCTAGACGCAAAGACCGTGATAGGAGATCTCAATATAGATACAGTAGCTGTAGTAGTGCCGTCTACACTAATGCACGTCCACGTTCTCGAAATACTCTTAAAAGACAAGTGCGTGGACATTGCCACACTGGAAAAATTGAGCCAAGGACGTGTCGTTAGTGTAGACTCAAAGCTTGCAGACACTACGGGTAAGTTAATTGAAATTGCACGTGATTTAGGGAGAACTAGAAATGACCTCTACGAGAACATAGTGTTCACCAACACTTTTACTTGTCACAATAACACGTTAATTTTAATTCAAGCAGTGCACCAAGAAGCTATTGTGATACCTGAAAACATTGACGTAGCATATGGTATCATGAACATTGACACAGATGTATATAGAGTTATTAGTAAAGTGAATAGTCTTCTTGGTATAGGAGTAGTTAAACAAATATTTTCCAGGGAGAGCTCTATATAAACTAGGTGGGTATTATGAATAGTGAGGCACCATCATATGAAGTGAGCTTTTACTTTAGAAAAATACTCGTGCCTATTGATGGAAGCGAGTCTAGTTACAGAGCGTTACAAGTTGCAGTAGATTTAGCACAACACTATGGATCAAAAATAGTAGTTGTATATGTAAAACCTAAAGGCACTAGTCTAACAGGTGAAACAGACCCCATTATTAAGGCTAAAGAAAGGTTTAAAGGTACTTCGGTAAGCGTAGTGTACAAATACTTAGAGTACGAACCTCTAAGCGATAGTCCCTCCTCTACGCTAGTAAGAGAGATTATTAGTGAAGGATACGACCTAGTAATAATAGGGGCTAGAGGTAAGAGCTTACTGCCAGAACTCCATATAGGTAGTACAACACTATCACTCATAGTAAACACAGCTATTTCAATATTCATTATTAGATAACATCACAGTGCTACTACAGTGCTTAGTAGAGAAGACTAAGAAGACATCTTTTTAGCTTCGTTATTGTCTCTATTATCCTTGTGAGAAAAATGTCAATAGTAGACTTAGTAGATAGGTTTAAGAAGCTAGGGCACCCCGGGCTCACTAGAGATTATCTTAAAAAGCTAACAGTGCATCATCGTATTCAAGGCTCAATAGGTTTAATTGAGGCTTTAAAAACTGTTAAGGAAATTGTAGACGAATTTGGCTTAGAGACCAAGATGATCGATATACCTGCTGATAGTGAAAAGGGTTTTATGGAGAGCCCTGTTTCATGGGATGTTAAGAATGGGTTTCTAGAGTTTAAGCGTAATGGCACTCTGCTTACCAGATACGATTACTATGATCACCCCACTCTCATAGCAGCACACTCACCTAGAGGTGAGGGTTGTGGAACTCTTAAACTGTGTGTTGGTCTTGATAAGTGTGAAGGAGAGAGTGTATTAGTAGAAGCACCGGCATATATTGCCTACAAAGAGCTGGATGCGGACTTACTAGTACTGTATGATAGCAAGAGATATCCAGAAGCAGTTCCCTATACAGGGCTATTTCTGAGAAGTAGTGAGGTGAAAAGAAAGCCAGCTGTTTTCAATATACCGGCTTCAATGGCTACTAAGCTTATTTCACAAATTCAAAAAGGAGTAGAGATAGAAGTTTGTTGGAGTTCTGACACAGAGTATGTAGAGAGACCTCACTATATGCTCTTAGCTCATAGAGGTAATCCTCAAGGAGTTCTCTATATTAGCCATATTTGTCACCCTAAACCAGGAGGGCATGACAATTCGAGTGGTAGTGTGGCAAATATTCTCGTAGCTTATATTTTATCTCAAATACGCGAAATAAGTCACATTCATGCATGGGTTCCCGAGTATACGGGAACCATATTCTTAAGGGAGCATTTACCCGCAGAGCCTATTGGGGTAATTAACCTAGACATGGTTGGATCAAAGCAGTGGATAACTGATTCTACACTAAATGTAGTCATACCCCCACTCTTCATTAAGCAGAAGATCTCGGCGTATACGTTCTTGGCCTCTAAAGTTATTCTAGACGAGGTGTCTTCATTTGGAGGATTTAAGTTACCGCGATATAGATATTCCCTCTCGCCTTATAGTGCTGGTAGTGATCATGACGTTACTATTGGGTGGGGGTTAGATAGTGTAATGCTAAATGAGTGGCCTAGCAAATACTATCACACAGACATGGACGACATAGATGCGATCTCACCGATAAGCCTTACTAACATAGCTATTATAACATCACTCGCAGGAGTGTTAACACATAAATTATATAGAGAGGACAGCATTCTTGAAGCTTTTAACAACTACTTAAAGTCCTGGTACGCGATCGAGGCGTTAAAGTATGGAGTTGATATTAGCATATTGAGTAAGGTGTTAAAGAATAGACTTAACCCTGGTAACATTAATACGCTTATAACACCATTAACGTTGAAAATATTGTACAAGAAGTTTGGTAGAGAGTTGTACATGAAGATCAGAGAGTTGAAAGGAGCATATAGCTTCTTCACATTATATGCGCCACTAGCACATATAAATAACATCCAAGATCCAGTCACGCTATTTCAAGCAGAGAACTTACTAGTGTGGAGTGTTGAGGAGAGAAAGTTTATAGAGGATGTATGGAGTAGGATCAGAGAAGACGTTTTAAAGTGATGTAATGTGCCGGTAATAAGAGTTAGTAAGCGTGAACTTGAACGCCTACTAGGAAAAGAGCTTACTACAAGTGATATTTACAAAGCATTAACGAGACTTAAGTGTGAGGTCGAACGCGTAGAGAACGATGAAATAGAGTACGAAGCTACGAGCGACAGGCCAGATCTCTACAGTGTAGAGGGGCTTTCTAGGGCTATGAGACCATGGCTGGGATTAGAGTGGAAATCCTATACTATTGTAAAATCCAGTATTACTGGGTATGCGGAGAATATACCAGAAAGACCCTATGTGGCTTTAGCTGTAGTCAGAGATCTCGAATTATCCTCCGAAGCTATATCTCAGATAATGGAGTTACAAGAAAAAATAGCACAGACATATGGGCGTTCACGCAGAAAAGCAAGTATAGGCCTTTATGACTTAGACGCACTTAAACCACCAATATTCTACAAACTTGTAGATCCCTATAAGACCGTATTTAGGCCGCTTGGCGAGAGAGAGTTAATGAGTTTAAGAGAGGCTCTGAAAAGAACTAATAAAGGCTTAATCTACGGCTATATAATTGAAAAAATGGATAAGTTTCCTGTTCTACAAGATTCGGAGGAAAAAATACTAAGTCTAGTGCCGGTGATCAACAGCGAGGAGTGTAAAGTAACCGAGAATACGCGGAGTGTTTTAATAGACGCCACAGGTACAAGTCTAGACGACGTAGTGAACGCTGTTACAATAATGGCTACAAGTATCGCTGAGAGATCTAGAACGCGATTAATAGAGCAAGTATTGATTACTTATTCTTCAGGACTAGTAGTTGAGGCACCGCGTGTGAAAGGCAACATCATCAATGTTAACATTATAGATGTAAATAACTTGTTAGGAACATCTCTCACGGTAAATGAAATTAAGGATTTTCTTGAAAAATATCACTACTACAGAATTTTATGTGTAAATGGTGATGTACTTACTGTTGAAGCACCTATTTATAGAATTGACGTTAAATCTTGGGTTGACGTAGCTGAAGATGTGGCAATAGCTTATGGGTATGATAAGCTCGGTCTTGAAGCACAGAACTTGGCTCCTTCTACTTCGATAGGTCGTATACATCCTATAGAGTATTTGTCAAGGATTATTAGAGATATAGTAGTAGGTTTAGGCTTTCACGAAGTAGCGAACTATATCATGAGTAACAGGTATGTGCAGTTAGAGTTATTAGGAGCGCGATGGGAGATGTTCCTCGTAGAGAATCCTAGATCAGAGAGATTTGAGAGCTTAAGAGTATGGCTGGCACCCGGCTTACTTCTCACGCTTCTTGAAAATGCTGGTAAATATGGTAAGTTAAAAATCTTCGAGATAGGAGATGTTGTAATACCTGACGAGACCTCCGAGACTAGAGCTAGAGTTGATAGAAGACTTTCTCTGCTTATTTATCATGAGAAGACTACTTTGACAGATGGTCTTGTATATGTAAAAGCCTTAATGAGAGAGCTCGGACTTGAAGCGTCTTTTAGTAAAGGAATAATACCTGGATTTTTACCAGAAAGAACAGCGTTAATATACAGTTGTGGTGAAAATGTAGGATTCATAGGTGAAGTGCATCCTGAAATATTACTTAAACTAGAACTTAAAAACCCAGTGGTCATAGCAGAGATCTCTCTCAGTAAAATTTTAAGTAACTGTTTTAAGTAAATAATTAATAGAGGATGAAGCTTGGAAGGGATGACTTTTAAAGGGATGAATTGACGGGCCTTGCTGATCAACTAGGG
>CAZMCE010000011.1:0-26187 GCA_964564855.1 uncultured Thermosphaera sp.
GGCTGGCTTAGAGTTCACAGTATTAGCTGTAATGGGTCAATATACTATATTAAGATATGGCTAGTTAATCAGACAACTACTAGTACTGAGATAAGTATTATTCAAGTAAATAGTGACCTCATAATATACCCTGACGAAACTAGTTTACTAGAATTCACTCCACAATATAATGGCTGGGCTAGTAATATAACAGTGAGAGGAGAACTCTACTATAGTACTCACTGTACAATACAAACTAGCTTCTACTACAATTACACTTCAGCAGCAATAGGAGAACTAAGAGCCACATTAAACATTAAAAGCAACTAATTAACTTACACACTAATCCCTCTCACTTAAAATACACAGCATAATCATTAGAGCTTTTAATACTACTATAAGACTCCTACTAAAGACCTAAACCTTGAAGCATAGCACTGTGCTCACAAGAACTAAGCATAGAATACTAGTTTGACTTGAAATCTCCACTTAATTATAGCCGTAAACTCCTTGTATTTTTATAATCACATATAACTATAATTACAATATAGTGAGAGGTCGTGGATTTGTGGTGATTTAGTGAGTTATACTGGTTTTGCTGAGTTACCTCTACATGATGGTTACGTCCCAGAGTACTTGCTTAAACGCATGAGGCTTCTTGGCTCACTCATAGCTAAGTATATTATTGAGGTTTATGGTTCACGAGAACTCTTATTGAGACTTAGTGATCCTTTCTGGTTTCAGGCTTTTAATAATATTGTAGGTATGGACTGGGATAGTAGTGGTTCTACTACAGTTATACTTTATATCTTAAAATCAGCATTCTCACCTAGATCTCTAGTAGATTATGGTATTAGTGTTCTTGGCGGTAAAGGTAGTGATGCTAGAAGTGTCCCTGAAGAGGCTCAACTAGTAAGTAGCATAATAGATCCTAGTAGAGTTATAGAGATAAGTAAGCTCTCTGCACGCGTAGACTCTGTAGCTATACAAGATGGTTACACACTATATATTCACGGAGTACTAGTCTCTGAGAGCAGTGATGTACTAGTAGTACAGCAGGGTATGAATATTCCTGGTAAACTAGCTAGGAGATATCACATTCTCGTAGAGAAAAACAACACTATTACTTGTGAATATGACCCACATTCAGGTGTAGCTTCTATGAAAATCTCGCCAGCACTAAACATGGTAGATGTTGAGTCTATAAATTCTAGGAGAGCTATTGTAGAAATAGCACAGAGCACTCCTATAGAATCTCTAATACAGGATTTACACAAAGTTAATAGGCTAGTGAGAAGTCTACCTGAGTTAACACTATTTACTAGTAAGGTCACCCCTATGACTAGTACTACTAGTATTAGTGGTAATCTCAGAGAGAAGTTCTCGAAGTGTCCACGCTTTTATAGGCCTGTAACAGATGTTAAAAGAATTGAAAAGATCGCCGAGCTTATTAAGAAACTAGCACCAGTGACATTTAGAGACTTCGTGTTAATTGAGGGTTTAGGTCCTGAAACTCTGAGAGCTTTAGCTTTAATAGCGGATTTAGTATATGGTTATGAGCCCTCATTTAAAGACCCCACAACACATCCCATAGATCCATTTCTATATGCTTATGCTCATGGAGGTAAAGACGGTGTACCCTATAGAATTAAGCCTAAAGATGTGGATAAGACTTTAGAGTTTTTTACTAGAATAATTGATAGTGTGAGAGCTGGTAGTAGAGAGAAAGAATTATTAATGAGAAATCTTGCAAAATTTACTATGAGACTAAAGAGACTAAAATATAATATTGAGTAATTTACATATCACTAGAAATTGTACATAGTTCTATATAGATTCTACATGGATCTATATACGTCAAATTAATAACTCCGCGCATATTATCCATACTCGGTGGTTTTTTATTGAAACCCGAAGTTAAGGTTAGTCCTGGATCCGAGGGCTCTAAAGCTAAATATTGGATGGAAGAGCATAATAAATATGTTGCAAAAACTACACACATGCCCGATATGCTACCACTAGTCGTTGAGAGAGGTGAAGGCGTCTGGATATATGATGTAGATGGAAATAAATACCTTGACTTCACGAGCGGTATAGCTGTGTGTAGTTTAGGTTGGCCTACACACCCTGAAATTAAAAAGGCTATTATTGAACAACTAGAGAAATTAGCACACGCAGCTAGTTGTGACTTCTATCACCCATATCAAGTAGAGTTTGCAAAGAAACTCATTAGTGTAGTTCCAGGTAATATGCCGCGTAAAGTCTTCTTCTCTAATAGTGGAACAGAGGCTAATGAAGCAGCTATTAAACTCGTAAGGCAAGCTACTGGGAGAGAATTCTTATTAGCATTTTATGGAGCTTTTCATGGGAGGACAATGGGGTCACTAGCTCTAACAGCTAGTAAAGCAATACATCACAAAGGGGTGTTTCCATGGATGCCAGGAGTAGTCCATGTTCCATATCCAAATCCCTACAGAAACATATGGCACATTGATGGTTATGAAAATCCAAGTGAACTTATTAATAGAGTATTAGAGTTTATTGAAGATTACGTGTTTGACAAACTAATATTACCAGATGAAGTTGCTGCTTTTGTAATTGAGCCTATTCAAGGTGAGGGTGGCTATGTAGTTCCTCCACTAGGATTCTTCCAGGAGTTAAAGAAGCTGCTTGACAAGTATGGTATATTAATAATTGATGATGAGGTTCAAATGGGTCTTGGCAGAACGGGAAAAATGTTTGGTATTGAACACTTCAATGTAGTGCCAGAAGTCTTAACAATAGCTAAGTATATTGGTGGTGGAGCTATACCGGTGGGTGTAACAGTTTTCAGAGCTGATTTAGACTTTAAAGAGTATGGTATGCACGCTAATACTTTTGGTGCAAATGCACTAGGCTGTATAGCTGGTATAAAAGCTATTGAGATTGTGAAGGAGTTACTACCGCATGTAGTTAAACTCGAAAAAGTATTTAGAGATGAGCTATTGCCGCTAAAAGATAATGTTGAAAAAGTTGGTGATGTGAGAGGTCTTGGACTAGCATGGGGAGTTGAGTTTGTTGTAGATAAGAAGAGTAAGAAACCTGATATTGTAACTAGAGATAAAGTTGTAAGAAGAGCTTTTGAGAAGGGGCTAGTACTACTGCCTTGTGGTAAAAGTGCCGTGAGATTAATACCGCCACTAGTTATAAGTGAAGAAGAAGCTAAAGTAGGACTAGGTATATTTAGAGAAGCTATACTTGAATCTGCTACTTAAAGATAATGAAGAGTAGAAAACCCAGCACTATTAGTGCAATTGCCGCTATAAAAGCTATTTTTAAGAGTAATTCAAGGTGTAATTTATACTTAGTAGGAGTAACAGTGGGTTTTTCTAGTTTTACATGCTCCTCTCTCTCAACTCTAAAAGTAGGTTCTCGAGTAACTACAAGTTCTTTTTCACTAATACAAGAAGTCTTTTTTAACACGTCTTCAACGAGGTCTACGTAGTTTCTGAGATTCTTAAATCTAGGATTTTCTTGGATAGCGTGGATCACTTCGTCAACGTGACATGCTAGTGTAGAAATCTCTTTTGTGAGAGTGGGGTGTTCTAGTATTCTCTTAAATAAGTCTCTAATACAATTAGAGTCTCCTAAACACTGATCCTCTAATTCGTAGATCAGCGAGGAGAACTTCACAAGGTATGTGTCTACACTTCTAGCATACTTAAGCTCTGAGGCGAGTACTCTTACCTTCTCCTCTAGCCAGACCTCCACAATAAAGCACCCATTATACTTATACTCCTAGTTTACTAATTAAACTAATTTACTTAGCGAGAACTGGATATTTTCTATAAATTAATACACCTATTAGTGCTAGTAGTGGTATATATTCAAGTCTACCAAAATACATTAAAGCAATTAATACTAATTTAACACCTAATGGCGCGTGAGGAGATGTTATTCCAGTAGATAAACCAACAGCACTAGCAGCAGATGTAGTCTCAAAGAGAGCGTTGACGAGATCTACTCCTGACATAAATGTTTTAATGAGAAAAGCACCTGTTAATACTGAGATAAAGTGTAATATTATGAGGAGTAAGTTATTAGAGATTTCTCTCTCTTCTAGTACACTACTACCTAACTTTATTAATGGTTGAACAATACCGCCACTAATAATGTTCACAACGTAGGATTTCACAGCTTTAATTAGAACTACTAGTCTCACTACTTTAATGCCACCTACTGTTGAGAAGCTCATTGATCCTATAAACATGAAGATCGTGATTAGTATCCTCACATCAACTGGTAACTCGCTAATCGCACCTATACTAAAACCTGTTGTTGTAAGCCCTGATAGTGTGTTAAATGAGCCGTAAATTAAAGCATCTATTAGAGACCAGTTAAATCGCGGCAACATTAATAAGAGCCCTATGAATAGAGATGCTAAGATAAGATATAAATACACTCTAAACTCATCATTAAGCCACGCTCTCTTAAACTCGCCACTCACAATATAGCTTAATACTGTAAAGCTTACACCTCCGAGAAACATGAGCACTGAAATAGGGTATATACTTAGTGGAGCATACTCAAAAACTCTCTGATAGTTAGCATCGTAATTACTCATACCGCCTGTCGCAATAGCTGTCATTGTGTGTACTATGGCGTCGAGTACACTCATACCTGTAATTATACAGGCTACTACGCCGACTAGTGTAATTAGTAAGTATAATTGAAATATTCTCAAAGCTGTCTTTCTAAGCGATATAGCTATTCTCATAGGTCTTTCTAAACTATAAAGCACGTGACTAAAACGCCAAATAAAAGGCATTAACACAGTAGCAAACACTACTAAGCCTAGTTCACCAACCCACTGCATAATTGCCCTCCAGAGTAGTATACTCGGCTTTATAGCATCAAGGCCTACGAGGACTGTTAACCCTGTTCCAGTAAAGCCTGAAACAGACTCAAAAACGGCGTCTACTAGTGGTATTCTCAACGCGATTAATAGTGGTATTGAGAAGAAAACTGGTACTAGTAGCCATGTGAGAGAGAAAGCTACGAGAGACTCTAAGAGCCCAGGTTCTATTCTACCACCTAGTATCATGTACTCGTATGCTATATAGCCGAGAACAGAGTATAGAGCTCCAAAAACGAGAAAAGCTTGATTTAAGTATCCAGTGTAAATAATATCAATAAGAGACACTGAAGCCATTAATAATCCAAGTGGAAATACAATTACGAGAGCTAAGCCTAGCACAACTGTAAGCTTAATCAACTCTAAAACACCCCAAGAAATACGAGCTAAATCCTTATATATTAGCCCCAACTATTTATAGGAGTAGTGTTTAGTAAATTAGTGAAGGGGTTTAATACTTGACTCCAACACCGCGAAACATGAAACCACAGAGTCCACTAAAAATACTAAAGAGTGCTGAGGGAAACATAGTGTTAGTGAGGACAAAGGGGGGGTTTGAATACATGGGTATACTTGAACTAGTAGACCCAGTTATGAATGTAGTTTTAACAAACTGCCTAGAATTTAATGAAGGAAAACCAACACTAAGACTTGGTAAAGTAGTTATACGAGGCAGTAATATTGAATTTATAAGCATAGACTATGGGCGAGTAGCACCAGAAGAAGTAAAAATAAAGTTCTAGTAAGCGCTAAGTAATCTAAAGAGAAATGAGCTATGAAAGTGAGAACTACTACTTATTATTACGTAAAATAGTAGTACTTCAAATTTCTATTTGAAGAGTATCTATGTAGTAGACCACAACTTGTACCTGTAGGCTTCGAGTTGTCGAACCTCAACACCCATGTACTCTGCTGCTGTGAGTACTTTTACATCGCTTCTAATGCTCCTTAACACGTTGAAGTACTTGGCGTAATCCTGATCTCTTAGTATGTGGTGATCTAGTATCATAGTGAAATTACTCTTAGAGCTCTTAATGAGCTTAATTAAGTTCTCTAAAATACCTCTACTACTTCCTTGTCTAAGATATGTGGGGGGACCACTAATTATTAGAATATTGTGTGGTATACTCTGCAAGTAGTTTAGTGAAGACTTACAGAGAGCGCCCTGTGTATCACTCGCATGTGTTAAAGTAAACCCATCTTCAATTATAGTAATAGAGAGAACATATCCTAATTTACTATTGCAGTCACCGTGTGGTAATGACGGAGAGAACTTTAATTTTACTCCCTCAAGATTAATCGTTTTTCCATCAACAAATACTACTCGTTCAGCTAAAGATTCAACATTCATTTTCCTGTAGAGTATGTGAGCTCTTATTTTCTGACTCGGGTTAATATCAATATACATGTTTTTAGCATAAATCACTTTACCTCTATAGTATTCCTGCTCTCCGGCCCTGTAAAGGTAGTGATCTCTATGGTAATGTGTTATTACGATATAATCTACTGAGATGAGTGCATTATATATCCTACTAAGAGACTCCTTAAGAGCCTTAAGCTCAAGTTCATGAGGTGGTAGATTATATCTTCTAGGAGCTAAGGCAGCACCGGGATCAATAAAGAAAACACCACTAGAAGTCTCTACAAGTGTAGCCATACTTCTAACTCCCATACTATCGAAAGCTATAAGCTTAACTCTCACTCAATAACCCCTAATTAGACCTCACTAGACTATAGGCTAGTTTAAGAGATAGGAATATTTATTGCTTATAGTCACTAGTCATATAGAGATTAGTTTAAATTTCATTTACTTTTCTCATAGGTGTTGTGAGTGAATTTGAAAATATATAGTGGTGACAGCTTCGAAGAACTGGTAGAAGTGTTAAAAATAGCTATTGCTAGGAGATCTTTAGTCATCATTTTCGGTGAGTGTAGAGTTGACTATGAGGGTCGTGCTGCTTCTAGACTCGAATTAGGAGAAAGAGTCGTGATTATTAAACAAGATGGTGCACTCCTAGTTCACAGACCTCACGGTTACTCTCCAGTTAACTGGCAACCATCTACAGCTATTATTGAAGTGGCTTTTAAACCCAGTGTGGGACTCGTACTTCATGCTGTGAGAGATAAGCCTCGTGAATACCTCACAGTAGTGTTTATACAGGTAGGATTAGTAGTTGTAGGTGAACTGGTAGATCAAGGAGAGTTTACAATGTATCTTGAAGAGAGAGATATGAGAGATATCTTAGCTGAAAACCCCTGGATAATAGAAGAAGACCTAAGAGTTCTCGGGGTAGAAAAGCCTATTGGAGAGGGATATGTAGACATATACGCTCTTGACAAGTCTGGTAGACACGTACTAGTAGAGCTTAAGAGGATTACAGCTACACGTGAAGCTGCACTACAACTATACAGATATGTTGAGGTATATAAGAAAGAATATGGTGAAACACCACGAGGTATTCTCATAGCACCCTCTTTTGCACCAACAGCACTAGAAACACTTACTAGACTGGGATTAGAATACAGATATGTAGACTTAAAAAAACTCTGGGAGTTCTTTAAGAAGAGGGGATCTAGAAAAGTACGTCTTCAAGAATTCTCAAGAAGTAGTGGTGGAGAGCGTGGAGTACCTGGTTAAACCAGAGGTCTATAATGAGCTCTACAGGGAAGAACAGTATGTTAAGTATAAGTGTCTCTTAGAATTAGCTGGTGTTGTGAGAGGTCTTGTACTTGACGCCGGCTGTGGTACAGGATTACTCTACGAGTACTTAGAAAAGACCGGGGTAAAGGGTTTTAGGTACGTATGCATGGATCCGTCTCACGACATGCTCTTAATAGCTAAGAGCAGAGTTAACTCACCACTAACATTGTTATTAGAGAGTTGCGCCGAAGACATTCCCACTAGAAATTTTACATTTAACTATGTGTTCTCAGTGTCAACTTGGGGTGTTATTGGTGACAAAGCAAAAGCTCTCAGAGAGTTGAAGAGAGTTACAGGATCTCAGGGCCTACTTGTGATTACCGGGTACCCCAATACGTTTACAGTAAAACCCCCAGATCTAGACCCATCATTTATTGAAATCATGCAGTGCATTGATTACTTCTACACTATTGGAATAAAATGAAACGTAAAGGTGGTTAATCTTGGATTATACTATTATAATTGAGCATTTAGAACCTGAAATTTCACCTTGGTTACTACTAGAATATCGACATGTTTCGCGAATTCACGGTAAAGAGCGAGTCTGGTTTACTAATGTTCCAAGTAGATACCATAGGCTACTTGGACTCTATGGATGTGTCTTCGAGGAGAGCGTTATTGAGCTACTTGTAGAGGGCTTTATAGAGCCTTCACGTACAATAATTCTAGATCCTTTAGCACCCTGTAGACTACAATACAGCGACTTCGTAGCTACAAAATACATTGTTATAGGTGGGATACTTGGAGATCACCCTCCTAGAGGTAGAACTAGAACTCACATAACTAGTAGAGCTCCACCAACTGTAAGAGCGTTTAATATTGGTGAAGAGCAATACAGTATCGATGGAACAGCATATTACGTGAAGTATTTAATTGAGCATAAAAGCGACGAGGGCTTTCAGTATATTGATGGCGTAAGAATAGAGACCGAGTATGGATACGTTTACTTACCGTACAGATACCCCCTCGTAAATGGAAAACCCCTACTTGCAGACGGTCTTGAATATTACCTTAAATATCGCAAACTAAGAGATGACATATGGAGAGAAATACTTCAATTCACTAATACAAAATTCTAACTCTTCAAAATAGCTTCAAGTATCTCAATAGCTCTTTTTAAGTTCTCAACTACAGGTATTCTTAGCGCTCTACACAACTCTATACTACGGTGTTTTCTCGCGTAAAGTATTGGTTTAAGACCTGTAAGTAGCGAGCCTAGGACATCTCTACTACAAGAATCCCCGATGTGAACAGCTTCATAGGGCTCAACATTAATGGCTTTGAGCGCTAATTGAAATATTCTAGGATTAGGCTTCTCTACACCCAGATCAGCTGATGACGCTACATAATCCACATAATCTCTAAGCCCAGCATTTTCCAGCAATTTTAAAACACCCATGGCGGAGAAAGAAGTATTAGTTACAACAACTATCCTTAACCCGGCACTCTTAGCGTACTCTACTAGTTCACGGGCACCAGGAATAGTGTGTGGCTTGTAGCTGTAAGCACCCTGTTCATATGCTACACTAGCCTCTTCTAAGACCCTCTCATCACTAAATCCTAGAATCAGCGAGATCATCTTAGCAAATAAGCGTGGTGGCGTAAAACCCTTGTACTTAATGATCTTCATGTAGACTTCAACGACACTATTAAAGTCCACACTACTATATTTACTTAAAACCTCCCAGAGAGCTTTGAGCTTCATGTAAGCATAGGTCTCTATTGGTCCCGGCTCATCTTCTATGAGAGTTCCCCACAAGTCAACTGAGAGTGCTTTTAACATTCACAACACCCCTAGTGCTTTTACTAATTCAAATAGCACTATTACTGTTAAAACCCACGTGGCATAAAAAGTAGCAAGTCCTCTTAAATATAGTTGAAATCTAGTAAGAGGTCTATACTTTACAGCTATGTATATTACTGTGACATAGTAAGCTAGTATTGACGTAGACCAAGCAAAGGGGGTGAGTTTTTCAGGTATTATGAAAAGCGAAGATATGAAGACAAGTACACCGTACACTAACCCTACTTTAAATCTAAAAAATACAATCTTATCCTCTAAAGTCATCTTCTCACTAATACTTCTAATAATAGATTTCAATTCCCATCAGCCACGATATGGTGTTATGTATTAGAGGAGTATTTAGATATATTTATCACATGACATGATTAAGAAAGGGTCGAGTGTTCTTGATTAAGAAGTCTATGGACATTATTGATGTTTACGCCTGGGTCACTCTCTACAAAGAAGTTCTTAATAATTGCATTATTGACAATGCTTACAGGTCTAAGCACTACTGGTTACTTAAATTGAAGTGTCGAGGAGAGAGTAAGCTATTAAAAATTGAGCCTTCACAGAGAATACACTTCTCGCAAAGCGAGCCTAGTAGTAAGAGTATAGATAAGTTCACTAGCTACCTAAGAGCACATGTGAGAGATAGGAGAATTAGCAGTGTCTCACAGCCGTGGTGGGAGCGCATAGTCGTATTTGAGTCTGTGAAACGAGGAGATGCATTGAGACATTACATTGAGATCTTACCGCGAGGTGTCTGGGTTATTACGAATAGTGAAAATAAAATACTCTACGCTTCGCGCTTTGAAGAATTTAAAGATAGAGCTGTTAAGGTGGGATTACAGTATACTCCTCCACCACTCAGAGGGGTATCTCCGCTGGCTAATTGTGAAGAACTATTGAAGGCTCTTTTAGCCGGTAAAGATCTCGTGCGTAGTGTTGTGTCTGAGTGGGGTCTTCCAGGCTATATTGCTGAGGAGTTATTACTGAGAGCAGGATTATATAGAGATAAGAACAAGAGACCTAGCGAGGTCGGTAGAAGTGATCTTGAGAGGCTTGTAGAGGAGTATCGTGAACTTCTCGCTGAGAGTATTCAAGGGCGTGGTTACTTAGTCCGCTACGAAAATACATATGAGCTTTACAGCGCCTTCAAGCCGAGACTTTTCGAGGAGGTCTATGAGCGCGAGATCATATTAACGGATTTCAACAATGCTATAGACGCGTACTTCACAGAACTAGAAGTCTACATGGATCTAGAAGAGAAGAAACGTCAGCTAGAAGAAGCTCTAAGGGCACAGAAGAAGAGGGTTGAAGAACAGTTGAAAAATATTAAAGAGCTTCGGAGGGAGTACGAGGAGGTTATTGAAACGCTTAGAGCGATCTACGAGAACTACAACTACGTTTACGATGTTTTCGAGTGTGTTCTTAGAGTTAAGAATACTCGTGGTTGGGGTGCTTTAAGTGAGTGTGGTGCTCTCCGCGCTGATCAGAGAAAAGGACTAATATGTCTTAGTCTTCTTAGTAAAGAGATTTGTTTTAATATTAGGAAGAGTCTTGAAGAGCAGGTTATAGAGTTAGAGAGGAGGCGTGGTGAGCTTTCTGAGAAAATTAAGCGAGCTGAGGAGGTCTTAGCAGATATGGAGAAGAGTGTTTTTAAGATTGAAGAGGAGTTTAAAGTTAAAGTATACAGTAAACCAGCACCTAAATTCTGGTTTGAGAAGTATAGGTGGACTATTACACGCAACGGTTTCCTCGTTATTGCCGGTAGAGATGCCTCTCAAAACGAGGTTATTGTTAAGAAGTATTTAAGTAATAGTGATATTTTTCTCCACGCTGATATTCACGGAGCACCTGCAACAGTACTTGTAAAAGGGTCGAGAGAACCTTCAGTAGAAGATATTTCCGACGCTGCCGTAATTGCTGCCTGTTACTCTAGAGCTTGGAAAGTCGGGTTTAGCTATATTGACGTGTACTGGGTGTGGGGTAATCAGGTTTCAAAAGCCCCTCCTCCAGGCGAGTATCTCTCTAAGGGTGCATTTATGGTTTATGGTGAGAGACATTACTTGAAAGTACCACTGGTGCTTGGAATAGGGCTGAGACTGTACTGTGATCAAGTGTATGGAGAGTACATTAAAGTATTTGTAGGAAGTCCACAAGTTGTTAAACAATTATCACTCTCATATGTGCTCATAACTCCTGGTGATATGAATTTAGATGACGCTAAAACCGAGATTACTAGGAGACTTGTAGAGAGCGCTTATCAAAAAACAGGTGTAATATACACTAGTATCGAGGAGAGCGTGAAGAACGTAATACCAGGCTCGCCACGAATAGTAGAGTCTGGTATTGGTGAGGGTTTAAGTAAGTGTGAAGATTAGTCTAATGATTAAAAGGTTAAAATTATCTATTTCAGTTAAGTAATCAAGATGTATACCTCACATGGGTGTGCTGAGTAGTGTTTAGTAATGTAGATAGGAATGTAAGTGTTGAGCTCTTACGTATGCAGAGTGTTAGAGATATGAGAGTTGAGCTTGTTGAGAGAAAAGGTCTTGGTCACCCAGACTATATTGCTGACTCTGCAAGTGAAGTTGCTTCTCGCGCTCTCTGCAAGTACTATTTAAAAGAATTTAATACACTACTACACCACAACTTAGACAAGACACTACTAGTTGGTGGACAAGCAGCTCCGCGTTTTGGTGGAGGAATACTACTAGAGCCAATATACATAATAGTAGCGGGAAGAGCTACTACAGATGTTCGCGTAGGAGATGTGGTTTATCAAGTTCCATTTGGAAAACTAGTAGTAGAGGCGGTTAAAGACTGGATTAGGTCTAATTTCAGATATCTAGATCCTGAAGCACATGTTATTGTAGACTACAAGATCAGGAAGGGTAGCGCTGACCTAGTAACCGTATTTGAGGCTGGTAAAGAGCAGATACCACTAGCAAATGATACAAGTATTGGTGTGGGTTTTGCACCACTTACACCTCTAGAAAAACTAGTTTACGAGACTGAGAGATTACTTAATAATAGAGACTTCAAGAAGAAATACCCTGCAGTGGGTGAAGACGTAAAAGTTATGGGATTTAGGAGAGATAAACACGTAGTTTTAACAATAGCTGTTGCTATTATTGATAGAGAAGTGCGCGATAAATACGAGTACTTGAGTGTTAAGAAAGCTATCACAGATGAAGTTGCAGCTCTTGCGCACAAAATCGCGCCGGACTATAGTGTAGAAATACACGTTAACACGGCTGATATTCCAGAGCGAGACAGTTTTTACTTAACTGTAACTGGTACTTCAGCTGAACACGGAGATGACGGCGCTACTGGTAGAGGGAATAGAGCTAATGGGTTGATAACACCTATGAGACCCGTTAGCCTAGAAGCAACAGCAGGTAAAAACCCCATTAATCATGTTGGTAAAATATACAATGTCTTAGCAAAAATCTTAGCTGAGAAAATTTATAGTAGCTTTGAGCACTTATTTAGCGATGTCTATGTAGAGGTTTTAAGCCAAATTGGTAAGCCAATAGATAGGCCTCTAATCGCCAGTGTAAAATTGATACCTAGAGACCTCAATATTACAGAGATACCTGGACACGTGAAGAGCGATATTACTGGTATTGTTAATGAAGAACTCAGAAACATTAAAAAGATAACTGAGCTCATACTCAGCGATCAGGTTATTTTATTCTAGACTTTTTATACTCCTCAATCATTTCCATTATCCTTCTTCTCCTCTCCTCTGCTTCAAATTCCTCAATAGTTCTCCATAGCTCTTTTACACTACTAAGACTACTAGAAGCCACTAGTACGTAGTCTTTGAGGTCTAGTATTGGAGACACTTCTACAACTGGGACTTTAACTACTTTCCAGTCGATTTGAACTCCAGGTGGGGTTAATAGTACTGATTTCTCTCTCTTAATACACTCTAGTAGATCATTAGGTAAGTGTTTTGGATAGTCTAAGTAGACTGGTTTATTTGTACAAGTAGTGTTTTTTAAGCTACTAGCTTTTATAGCACCTACTAGGTCTCCTCTAATTAGCCCACTAATAGCTTCTTCGAGGCTTACAACGCGTTGTAGTAGTGAATTTAAGGTGCTCTCCTTCTCTCTCAGTATTTTTCTAAGCGACTCTATCTCTAGGAGTAGGTTTTGAATTCTCCTCTCACACTCTTCACTAAGATCTCTCTTTTTTACTGCTCTAAGTTCAACTTGTAACTCCTCTACTAGCCTATCTCTGAGTCTTAGTTCCTCTTCAAGTTTCTTCACACTGCTCTCTAACTCCACTATTCTTGCGTGTAATTTATCTAACTCTCCTCTTACACTCTCATTACTCTTCATTACTGGAGGCACTTTTTGTCCTAGTTTAAAACCACGTGATAACTCATGCATAAAATACTCATCTAATACTTCTACTAGGCTTTTACCCCTCAACACCTCTACAATAATCTTTTCTCTCACAATACCACGTAACCCTCTCATCTTGGACTCAACTTCTTCTATTAGAGACTTAAAAGACCTATAGGCTTTTACAGCTCCTGCTAACGCGTCTCTTGCATGTGAATCTGGAATATCAATAGCGTAAAGTGTCGAGTACTCAGATGATATCTTATGTTTTTCTTCAACCGTGAGATCATGCTCAGGGGTGTAGAGTACAGCACCTAGTTTAGAAGCGAGTTTCTT
Source organism: uncultured Thermosphaera sp. (assembly GCA_964564855.1). Classification (GTDB taxonomy): domain Archaea; phylum Thermoproteota; class Thermoprotei_A; order Sulfolobales; family Desulfurococcaceae; genus UBA285. The sequence continues at coordinate 14,055 of CAZMCE010000011.1, forward strand.
TGCAAATTCAGGAGGCTTAGAAGTATCTACAGCTATGACAACTGGTTTACCAAGTCTCAATACTTCTCCTATTACTTGCTCTCTATCAGGAACTTTACTACTAGCTACTAGTAGTGGTTTTCCAGTGAAATCTAAGACAGCTATTCCAATAGTAGTGCCTGGATCTACTCCTAGAATTACTAGTCTGCTAGAAGATTCTTCTGTTACTTGGCAACTTGTAAGTACTGGTTTTACAGTGATTTTTACATTGCGACTTCTGAGTGGAGAAATTACTTCGCGCACTCTCTCTACTGGAGCGTAAACTACAAATAGTCCTTTTTCTAATCCTCCTTTACTCTTTTTAACTAAGAGGTCGTAGTCGAAACCGCTTTTCTCCAGTGACTCTTTAACTTCTCTAACAACTCTCAAAACACACGCTCTTATACTTCTCTTAAATCTCTCACTACTACTACCACCTTGAAGAGGTGTTCTCCCCTTAGACACTACTACGTATGTTCTATCTACATATAACTTAACCTCGCGTCCTATACCATTAAAAGCTGCATGTGCACACACACGTGCAGCTTGTAGTGGAGTTAAGTGTGATGATTCAATATTGAATTTTCTTGCAACTTCAACTAGGCCTTGCTCAACTCCAGCTACTTCGATTACTCTACACCAAGGAGGTATTAGTTTAGATAACTTAGCTATATCCCTCGGGCTCTCTACGATCTCGTTTAAATTATCAACAGCTAGTATATCAGCGTGGTATTCGAAAATAAGTCTAATTATCTTGTAGAGTGGAACACTCTCCATCTCCTTATATACTACACCATCTCTTAATACTACAACAGAGTACTTTGGCACCCTCACAGCGTGAGGGGAGCTTCCAGGCTCAATATCTATTCCAATAACCGTGACGATGCTCTAACCCCAGAAAGAGCTAATTTCTAGGAACACTTAAATAAATTAATCGGGTAAAGCTTATATTTCTTATTGCGAAGTGTTCTCAATAATTCTTTTGAGAGCTTCGTTTACTGAGATCTCTACTCTATAGTTTTTCTTGAAAAATCTCACTATGTAAAATACATCTCTTTTGAGCAGATCTAGGGCTCTTGGATCGTCTCTGTAAACGTACTGTGGCCAGTCTATTATATATGGTTTTTCATCGTCACGCTTTACGAGGATATTGTACTCGCTGAGATCCCCGTGTACTATTAAAGCCTTGTGATATGCAATTGCGAGTGTTTCGAGAATAATAGCTAAGACTCGGGCTGGATCTTCTAGATCGGGTTTTTTATATAGCTCTACTCCATCAATGAACTCTATTACAACGACATGTCTATTATAGCCTAGTGGTACTGGTACAAGTGCTCTGTGAGGTACGAGTTCTCTAAGAGCCTTGTACTCTCTCTCAGCCGCGATCATTGACTGCTTATACCATGATAGTGAAGTCTCAATAACCCAATCCCTAGCTCTAACAGTTTTTCTAAAACTAGTCTTGCCTAGTCTCAGAAATTTCACTGCTACACGTATGTCTCCAGGCGCAAGTCCCTCGTATATCTCACTTTCCTTACCAACGCCGATTTTATCTCCAAGAGCCTCAAGAACGTTCGCCCTCACAAGTGACCTCAAAGCTAACATGTCATATCCTGTGTAAGTCAACCTATACATTTTCTCGTCACCTACACTCTCCCTTTTAACTAAGCCGAGACTATGTAGCTTACCGAGAATAAGCACTAATTTCTCCTCGTAAATTCCAGTTTCTCTCTCAATCATACTGAGAGGGACGTACTCACGTTTAGTATGTAATCTCTCAAGTGCGAGTAGAACCTTAAAGTCGTCCTCGAAGAGGCTTTTGTATAAAATGCCGAGCTTAACCACTTATACGTAAACACCTCGCACTGTAGTAGAGCAATTTTCATTTTAATACTACTCCACAATATTACACCGAGACTATTATTTTGCAGCTATTTTACCAGTAACTCATAAAATAACTAGTAGAGGTGTGTATTGTGCGTGTTATTTTTTAACCGTGATTTAGAGGAACTTCTCTACGTTTTCAAAGACCGCTTTGATGCTGGTTTAAAGCTTGCATTGTGGTTAAAGTCTCTCAATGTGAGTGCAGACGTTGTATACGCTATACCAGCTGGTGGAGTGCCAGTGGGATACGTATTGGCTAGAAACTTGAACTTGTTATTTGACATCCTAATCTGCCGCAAATTACTAATACCGTGGAATAGAGAGTCTGGCTTTGGTGCTATAGCACCTGATGGGACATACTTCTACGACGCGAAACTCGCATTTTACTTAGCACTCACACCGGAGGAAATTAAGAACTCTATTGAGGAGCAGTTAGCTGAGATCAGGCGAAGACTCCAAGTCTATAGGTGTGGTGAAATGTACACGCATCTTAATGGTAGAGAAGTGCTAGTAGTAGATGACGGCATAGCAGCCGGATTTACGATGATAGCCGCCACTAGGTTTCTCAGAAAAATAGGTGCTTCTAAGATAATTATTGCTGTGCCTACTTGCCATACAGAGTCTGCTTATCGTGTTGCGAAAGAAGCTAGTGAGGTTTACTGCTTAAACCCTAGATCAGGTACTCTATACGCAGTTGCAGACGCGTATATCAAGTGGAGAGATCTCGAAGATAAAGATGTCTTAGAGGTGCTTAGAGAGGCTAAGAGAAAGAGGTTATTGTTATTTAAAGCTGATTGTATTTAACTAGGTCCCTCACTTTAAGAATAAGCTCTCGTATTTCTTCAGGTATTCTACGCTTACAGAGACATCTACAAATAGTTTTCTAGCTCTCTCAATATCTTCTACTTCAACCTTACTCGATCCTCTCTCCTCAGCTATAATTCTTGCAGGTTCTAGTAGCTGTACAGCGTATCTTAAGCTCGTCTTTGTACCTATTTCTACGAGTTTTTCAAGCGCTTCTTGTGTAACATCTATTTCAGCCTCCTCGGCTCTAATCTTAACGATCTCCCTGATCTCCTCGGCCGTGTATGGGCGTGTTGGAATTATGAGAAGTCTATCTAATAGGTCAAGTGGCATGCCGTGAGGCGACTCTATATCAGTACCTTTTATTCTAGCAAAGCCCCTATTCGTTGCGAGAATTAGTATTGGTGCAAACTCGCTCTCCATAGCTCTACTGAGGAAACTAAAAGACTCTATATCAAGCATGTGCACGTCGTCTATAAAGAGCACCCCTGGTACTAGCTCTGCTTTCTTCTGATCAAGCCACTTCTTAACAAGCGCCTCTACTTCTCTCCTAACTTCAGGTGATATTTCACGTTCAAATCCAAAACCAAATATACTGATAAAACTTCTCTGTGCTGTGTAGTACACGTCAAGATCGTGTAGTGTAACCACGCTTACAATTTCCTTTTCTTTTTTAATAGGACCTTTAGGTATTTCAACAACTCTTTTAACTTCAATATCATATGTTCTAGCTCCCTCAACTTCTTTAGTTCTGCCAACTCTGTGAACTTTACCTGTCTCAGCGTCAATCCATATTACATCACCTTTTCTAATGCCCATCTCGACAATTTGCTGAGTAACTTCTTCTGGCACTGTCAAAGTAGCCTCCTCATCTTTTGTAGCCAGTGTTATCTTTGCTTCAACTGGAATAGCGTAGTATGGTGTTAGTGGATGTCTAGCTCTCCTAATCTTAATTTCCTTTACTACACCCTCATAGACTTTTCTAACTTCACGAATTCTCACACCAAGCGCGCTACGAACAGCCTCCATTAAGACCTCTGTCTTCTTCCTCTCAAGACTATAAATCTCACTCCCACTCATAGTTACAAATGGGGTGTCTTCTCCAAGTTCTCTTGCAATAGCTACAGCTAGTGCTGTTTTGCCAGTACCAGGCGGGCCCACAAAGAGAACTCCTCTACCGGCAAATTTGCCCTCTTTAATTAACTTCACAACTATGCCTGCTGCCTCGCGAGCTTCTAATTGTCCTACTAAACCGTCTGCTTTAAAAATAGCTTTACCCTTCTCGTCTAGTCCGAGACCTCTTATGTGACTATGAGCACTAATTCTCCTTCTAGTAACAGGTTCAACACGAATACCCACACCACTGCTCACAGAGATCACCTCATAATAGAACTATCTAGTACTCTATGATTAATCAGCACTACAAGTACCCTTTAAAATTTTCTCATCACAGATCCTCCTTGCACTGTTAATACCCCCTAATCGCATAAACACAACGCGGAGGATGTGAAGCTCGGTGAAGCCACTAGTAAATACTCTAATAAAACACCTAGAGACTTTAATTGGTCTTATTGACAGTGTTGAGAACTTAGCGTGGTATAAGAGTGAGCTTCTGGAGCTTGAAAAAAAACTTGAAAAATCCAGGAAGCCTTTTATTCCAAGTAGATCTTTGTGGAATAGGTATATTAGGGTTTACAGTACTATAGAAGAACTCATAAATATTACTAAGACTAAGAGAGAGACAACTCACTTATATCAGGTTCTTCCAAGTATTAGAGAGGAAATTGCGGAGTTTATAGATTCTCTTGAAAAAAGCTATTTAGCAGAGAGGGTGCAAATGGGTCTTCCCATAGTACTTTGTTTTATAGTAACACTCATAAGACTATTTAATAGTTTCTCTCACTATACACTATTTAGCTTTATTCTCTCAATTAGTGCCTTAGTACTAGTGTTCTACACGCCGCGATTAGGACTACTAGTGAATAGTATGGCTAGTTTGCTCATAGCAGTTAAAGGAGCTGGTTCTAGTGACATATTTCTCGGAGTACTGCTATTTATAGTCTCAGTTACCTATGTATTTCTAGTTCAATTTGCCAGGTCTAGGAAGTTTACTATGCGAATTGAAGAGTTTGTTAAAAGTATCTCTTGGAGTATTAGAGAGGAGTTAAAAGAGAGACCTTTACTTAGTAGTGAGAAATTAGAGTGTTTAATAAAGAGGTATAGTATTGATACTAGCAGTTTCCTCAAGCAGGATAATTATGAAGATCTCGTGAAGTATAAGGCGGTGCTAGCAATAATAAACGGGCTTTCTACGTGTACTAGTAGCAACTCTACCACACTTATTAGTACCCAGAGTAGTAGTGAAAAGTGAGGTCTGGGTGTTAAGTATGGGCGGTCTCAAAAAACAAAAAGTAGCTACACCTACTAGTAGTACAGAGAAGAGTAAGGAGGTTAAAATAATAACTAAGCATGTAGTAACACCTAGTGATATTGAAAAAAATCCAAGACTAGTTACATTACTCTACGTTATGTCTCTCGCTAAAAATGGTATTAGTGAGAAGGCACTTGTAAACTTAATCTACTTAATGAGAGAGAGTGGGGTTAATTTAGGCTATAATTTCACAGTATTAGGTAACATGCCTACCAGCAGAGATCTGCTGGGAGATTTAACACTACTAAAATATGCAGGGCTAGTAGAAGTCTCAGAGAACAAAAAACTTCTTATTACTAGTCTCGGTAAAGAGTTACTAGGTAAAGCCTCGTCTTTACTGGGAGAACAGGAGTCCGCTATTAAAAACCTCTATGAGACACTTTACCCTAAAGTTGCACCAATAGATGTTGAAATAGATTTAAAATCTAAAAGTAGGCGCTAAATAGTCACTGTTGGTCTTCTCGGCTTTCTCTCCTCTTCGCTGGTGAGTCTAGCTGTGAATAGTGGGTTTATTAAGCCCTTGCTCTCTAGGTTTTTTAAGTGCTCTGCGAACTTCGTGGTGTGTTCTATGTCTATATCTATTAGCTCGTAGAGTATCTTTCTTAACCTTGACCACAACTCTACGAGTATTTCACGAGGCATGTGCACTGTTATCATGGGGTCTTTAAGCCAGTTATCAAAAGCCTCAATAGTCCTCTCTATTTGGTGAAATGCTAATCTAGAGAGAGTTATTAGAGTTAACCTATCTGCGTTCTCATAATTCTCCTCTGCTCTACCGAAGAGGTTTTTTACTTCTTGCTGCTTCTTAATCCAGAGCTCTAAATTCTCGTAAAAACTACTCATATACTCTACACCCCTCTTACAGCTAGTAGGAGTATACTCCCTTATAACCTAGTTTGATACTACTATGAAAAAGACTAGATACTGGTCTCACTGGTTGAGTACTGTGAGAGCTTACTATATTGGTATTGATGAGGCTGGTAGAGGACCACTCATAGGCGACATGGTGGTAGCTGGCGTTATGGGTACTCCAAGTATCTTTGAGAAATTAGCTCTCCTGGGTGTTAGAGATAGTAAACTACTCTCTTCAAGTGAGAGATTGAGGCTTTACAAGACTATTATTGAGCTGGGGGTATTTACAGTTCTAGTCTACATACCACCTTACATACTTGATAAGGAAAACTTAAATAGTATCGAAGAAAAAGCTATTATTAGAATTTTCAATGTACTTTCACACATTGTGAATAGAGAAGCTAGTGAAGTCCACGTATTTATAGATGAGGTTAAAGGACGTTGTGAGAGCATTGAGAGATCTCTAAGGGAGATCTTTAAACAAGCCCGCGTATATTTCACTATGGAGCCCCATGCTGATACAAAATATACCGTTGTAGCTGCTGCAAGTATTATTGCAAAAGTCTCACGTGATTTAAACTTAGTAGTTTTACGTAGAGTTTTCGGAGATTTCGGCTCAGGCTATATTACAGATCCAGCTACAAAGAACTGGATTTTGGAGTACTATAACTCTCATGTTACACCGCCACTATTTATTAGGAGAAGTTGGCGGGTCTTAAGAGAAATAGCTCCACTCTGGTATATTACAAAAAAGCGTAAGATTAGTGGTAAGAGTTTACTAGAATACACTAAGAAGTAGTATTTTAATTTAGTGTTAAACTCCTCCTTATGGTATATGATATATAGTAATTTGTGGCAGAGAGTCATGGTCACAAATCTGCCTGCTGAAGCTAGAGCTAAGTGGATTAAAGTCATGGAGGCTAGGACTGTTGAGGAGAAGATCAAGGCGTTAGAGGAGTTCTTATCTAGTGTTCCTAAGCACAAAGGTACTGAGAGGCTGAGGGAGTGGGCTACTAAGAGACTAGCACAGCTCCGAGAGGAACTTGAAGAGAAGAAGAGGAAGAAGTCTACTGGCAGGTCAGCGATATTCGTTGAGAAAGAGGGTGCTGCTCAAATAGCTGTTATCGGCCCACCTAATTCTGGTAAGAGTGCGCTTGTAAATGCTCTAACCGGGGCAAAGACACTTATATCCGAATACCCCTACTCTACACAATTCCCTGTTCCAGGTATGTTGAAGTATCAGGACATATATTTCCAGCTTGTAGATACACCACCATTAGAGCCAGGTACTCTACTAAGTAGGAAAACAATTGCGCTTATTAGGAATGCTGATGGCGTCCTCCTCGTGCTTGATGCTACTAGGAACATTGTGAATGACATCGAGAGGATTGTAGAGTATCTTAGAGATGAAGGAATATACTTAGCTAAGCCTAGAGGCAGAGTTGTCATTGACGTTGTGAGAATGGGTAAAACAGGTATAAGGGTAACATTAATGGGTAAGCTTTTGGACTTCACAATCGACGATCTCAGGAAACTGCTTGAGAGTTACCGTATCTTTAACGCTCACGTAAAGATCTATGGTGAGGTCTCACTAGATGATGTTGAGCAATCCCTCTTCGAGGCTGTAGTCTACAAGCCTGTCGTGGTTTTTGTGAATAAAATAGATCTAAGAGCTCTAAGTGTTCATGAGCTCGAATATGTGAAAACTATTCTTCCAGGAGCACCAGTAATACTGGGATCTACTACTAGTAGTAGGGGCCTAGAGGAGATAGCGCCTACTCTCTACCGGGTACTAGAGATCATAAGAGTTTATACTAAGCCTCCAAGCGGTAATGTAGCAGAAAAGCCTTTAGTTTTGAGAAGAGGTGCTACTATACGTGATGTGGCTGAGAGTGTTCACAGCGAGTTGCTTAAAAACTTTCTCTATGCAAGAGTGTGGGGGTCTTCCGCAAAATACCCAGGCGAGAGAGTTGGATTAGATCATGTAGTTGAAGATAGAGATGTAGTTGAGATACACACTAAAGGTTAACACTCGTGTATTTTAATTCCCATAACCCTAATTAACTTGACTAATGGCTCTAATAAACCTCTCTCATCACAGATATACACCTCATCAGGCTTAACTAGAACTACTATTCTGAGAGAAAACTCCTCAGGCCTCTTACCACTATATATGAATATCTTCTCACCTATAGAGCTCACCACACTTCTCTTAGCTAAAATCCTCATAGTCTTCTCGTCAACAACAACCCACATGTTTTCAGATCTTTCACTACTAATCAACTTCAATGCCCACTCTAAGCTCCTACTAGTGCTCACCGAGAGAACTAGTAGTATAGTCTTCTCGTGCATTATTCACACACAATGGTTATTCCATCAATCACGACCTTTTTATTCCAAGTTTTTTATAAAATGTACGTAGGGGCTGAATATCTTGAGTGCTTACGGCCTCGCTAGATATCTTGAAGAACAGGGTTTTAAAGTCAATATTATAAGTGATACTACACTCACTATTCCACACGACACTCTACCAGTCTACTTGACTATTGAATTTAAAGGTAACTTAGCCTATATCAGTGTTAAACATGATGAAGAGCTGCGTGCAGTCCTTGAAGACATGCGTGATAGTGGCGAAGACGTAGAGGAAGCTTTAGAAGAGGCTTTAAGCTACTTAACTAATGTTTCACTCAAAGCCAGATTGTGGATTGAGCAAAAAGGCTTTACACCCGTATTTGATCTTCGTAGGGGTAGTATTGAAATATATGAAATACTAGAAGACGTTTTAGAGGAGGTCGAGGAATAGATCTGGTGAGTTCTTGTGAAAAGACTTTTTGGGACTGATGGTGTTAGAGGCGTTGTGGCTTCTGAACTCACACCACTATTTGTGGCTAGGTTGGCGTGGGCAATTGGCTCGTACTTTAAAGAGGGCTCTCGAATACTTGTGGGCTGTGACTATAGAGCTGGTGGTGAGGCTATTAGGCGTATTTTAATGGGTGTTCTAGTGCTCTCTGGTGTTAGAGTTTATGATGCTGGTTACACTCCTACACCTGCACTCCAATATGCTGTGAAAACCGGGGGTTTTGATGGAGGTGTAATGGTAACTGCTAGTCACAATCCACCAGAGTATAATGGGATCAAGGTTATTGGCTCACATGGAGTAGAAGTAGATAGAGGCGAAGAAAGAGTTATTGAAGAGCTCTATTGGAGTGAGAAATTTAGAGTTACAAGTTGGCGTAGTGCTGTTTGGAGTGTTGAGAAGTATCCTGGTGTAAATGACTTATACATTAGAGCTATACTCGATCACGTGGATAGAGATATTATTGCTAAGAGAGAGTTTAGAGTTTTAGTAGACCCTGTTAACAATGTAGGTGTTTTAACAACACCACGCTTACTGAGAGAGCTTGGAGTTAAACCTGTAGTGATAAATGGTGATCTCAGTTACGAGCCCACAAGACCACCAGAGCCAACGCCTGAGACACTTAGTAGTACTACTCAAGCTGTTAAGGCGTGTAACTGTGATCTTGGAGTTGCCCACGATGGCGATGCTGACAGGTCTATATTCATAGATGAGCGTGGTCAAGCTTACTGGGGTGATAGATCTGCTGTTCTCTTAGCTAAGCACTTAAAGCTCTACAAGAAACTTACTGGTAGAGTGTATACTGGTGTCTCTTCAAGTGTTCTCGTGGAAGACGTGTTAAGACCTCTCGGAGTAGAAGTTGTGTGGTTAAAAGTTGGTAGTGTTGATATAGCTCACGCTATGATGCGCACTGGTGATGCTCTCTGTGGTTTTGAAGAGAATGGTGGATTTATGTATCCACCACATCAGTATGTACGTGACGGTGCTATGACACTAGCACTCTTCCTTGAAATGCTCGCTACTAATAGAAGAAAAGCCTCAGAACTCTTCTCTGAGCTTCCAGAGTACTATGTTGTGAAGAAGAAGTATCCTATGAGCAGAGATGTAGCAGTGAGAATTGTAGAGCGTATTAAAGAGGAGTTTAGGGATAAGAGGCTTATTACTGTTGATGGCGTGAAAGTTATTTCTAAGGACTACTGGGTACTTGTGAGACCAAGTGGTACTGAGCCATTACTCAGAGTTATGCTTGAAGCTAAGAGCGAGGATATTGCTAAAAGTATTCTTGAGAGAGTTGAGAATGTTATTAGAGAGGTGATTACAACTTGATGAGGTATTGGGGTCTTGATATATTAATGTGTTTGTATTGCAAGAAGTTCCCACTAGAACTTTACATTATTGAGGAGGAGAAGCAGAGCATCAATGTGACCGATATTGAGACACCACTATGTAAGAGCTATTGTGGCTACTTGAAAGAAAACATTGTACAAGGTAAAGAGTACCCATGTTATGAGTGTTTGAGAACAGGTATTAAGACAGCTGTCTTATACTGTCCAGATTGTAAACACTGGTATCCTGTGAGAGATGGTATAATAGTAATGCTCGTAGACAGTAAGAGAAAACTTGAGAAAGACAGAGAATTCCTTGAGAAGTATAAGGATAAAATACCAGAATTTATACTACGCGAGGGAAAACCAGTAAACTTATCCCAGACCACTTAGTAACCACTATTTAACAATTGACTTGAGCGCTCTCAGTATATACATAAAATTACTCAACTCAGAACTCTTTATAGATAGCCTGCATTAGATTGAAACTTAATATATGGCATATATGTTAACGATCTTGAAGAAGCGGCAGAGAAAAACTCGCAGAGCAATTAAAGAAGTTAATGCTACTAGAAGAGAACCTCTCGAGAATTATGTTCCATTAAGCTACGATTCCATTTTTCTCATCGTCTCGAAGAACAAGGCTTTCAGCCGTAAATTGAGTAAAGAACTTTATTTGTAAGTATACTTTACCTTTGATGTTCTTTAATAGGTGGTGTTGTTTAAAGGACTTTTACTACGACTTAGTTTTTAATATGTCTCTTGTTGAGTTGTTTTTATAGGTGTTTTATTGTGAGTAATGTGGAGGTCGGTAAGTTTAATTCGGCTAGTGAGGCTTGTAGGCTCCTCAGATCTGGTTATTCTAGGGTGAGGTTTATTGGTCTTGGTACAGGTTCTACTGTTAAGGTGTTTATTGATCTATGTAGTGATCTCCTCAGGGACAAGCATATCTATACATCTTCTGTAGATACAGCTCTCTACTTGTATAGTAAATTTAAACTACGCTCTTTAGATATTCAGACACTAGACTACTTAGATGTCTATGTAGATGGCGCTGATGAGGTTTCAAGTAAACTAGACCTAATTAAGGGTCGTGGTGGAGCATTACTGAGAGAAAAACTCTTAGCTCTCTCAGCTTCAACTAGAATATATATTGTAGACTACACAAAATACACTGGTTTAGAATACCTATACGCTAAGTTAATACCAGTAGAAGTAGTCCCGGTAACTGTGAACTACATAATTAAATACCTGAGGAAATTGGAATTCGAACCTCAAATTAGAACTGGTAGTGGTAGAGATGGCCCCGTCATAAGTGATAATGGAAACTACATTGTAGACTTAAAGCCACTTAGACCAGTATTAGACGCTAAGAGCACGCACGAGAAACTTAAATTGGTACATGGCGTAGTTGAAACAGGTATTTTTCCAGGAGGAGAATTAGTAGACATTGTCATTGTCGGATATCCGGACCGAACAGAGATCTTGAGGAGATCTTAGGTGTAATTTGTGAGAAAAATAACTCACATGTTCTTTGCCCTTGCACTAGTACTCTGGTTTTTGAGGAGTATACAGGTGTATTTTAATCTCAATTTACAACTCTACTACACGTTTATAGTTACAGCTGTAGTATCTTCAACACTACCAGATCTAGATTTAAAACTTAAACATAGAAAAACTCTACACAATATTACTGTACCATTAATAGTGGTATTGATTTTTTACGCTATAGTACCACAAATAGCGATTTTTGGAGTAGCGTTTTTAATTGGCTGGATAAGCCACGTGTTATTAGACGTGATTACTATTAAAGGAGTTCACCCACTTTACCCACTACTAGATTTTAAACTAGCTTTAAGACTATGTAAAAGTGAAAGCATAATTTGTAATACTTTTATCTCCATGATCTCACTACTAGCAATAACAGTACTCTACGTGAAGTAAGTGTAATGATAATGCGTA
>CAZMCE010000012.1:0-25597 GCA_964564855.1 uncultured Thermosphaera sp.
GCTAATTTCATAGCTATTAGAGGACCAGAAGTACTCAGCAAGTGGGTTGGAGAATCTGAGAAAGCCATACGAGAAATATTCAGAAAGGCTAAATCGCACTCACCAGCAGTAGTCTTCATTGACGAAGTTGACGCTATAACAGCTGCTAGAGGATATGCTTATGACAGTGGGGTATCAGAGAGAGTAGTAGCTCAGTTAATAACAGAAATGGATGGAATACAAGAGTACAAGGGAGTAGTAGTGTTAGCTGCAACTAATAGACCTGATTTAATAGACCCAGCCCTGCTCAGACCCGGTAGATTTGATAAACTCGTATATGTTCCACCACCAAACTTTAACACAAGATTAGAAATATTAAAAATACTCACACTTCACTTACCACTATCACCAGACGTGAATTTACTAGAGCTCGCACGAGTGACCGAGGGTTATAGTGGAGCCGATTTAGAGGCTCTAGTGAGGGAGGCTGTAATGATCGCGCTGAGAAGAGATCTACATATAAAGTACATCGAGAATATACATTTTCAGGAAGCTTTAAAAGCCATAAAGCCTAGTCTAAGTGAAAACCTTATAAAGTTCTATGAAGAGTGGGGTGCGAGGATCAGGCAACAATTACCGAGAAGTGGTGCAAAACCACCTGTTTACACGTAGAGGTGATCTTGTGAGGAACAGGAATAGTGTTTGGAAACACATGCCACTACACAGAATAATTTTAGAAATAGTGTTTTCAAGATCTGAGGGGTTAAATGAGAGTAAACTGGAAGATATAATGAAAAAAGAATATGGGGTTGAAGTTACTAAGTCAGAATTATACCATGCATTAATGAAACTCGAACTTCAAGGCTTAATACAAGTAGAAGCTGTGGGTAAAGAATTCCTAATAAAACCTGTAAAAACGTGAGTTACCACAATAACTAATTCAAATCATGGGTCTATATTTTAAATATAATAGTTCTGTAAACACTGTAGTTATCTATGTATAGAGTGAAAACATGGGTGTTGACCTTAAAGACCTCATAACAGAAGACATTAAGATTAAAATAGGAGATCTACGCTTATTGAGAGGTAAAATTATTGCTATAGATGCTTATAATGCTCTCTATCAATTCCTCACTGCAATTCGCCAGCCTGACGGTACACCCCTCATGGATACTCAGGGTAGAGTTACAAGTCATCTTAGTGGGGTCTTCTATAGGACAATAAACATAGTCGAGAACGGCATTAAACCAGTATATGTATTTGATGGTAATCCACCAGAATTAAAAGCTAAGGAAATTGAGAGGAGAAAAGCCATTAAAGAAGATGCTGTTAAGAAGTATGAAGAGGCCGTTAAAATAGGTGATCTGGAATCTGCAAGAAGATATGCTGCAATAGCCGCGAAGCTCACAATAGATATGGTTTACGAAACTAAGAGATTACTTGAAGCAATGGGAATACCCTACGTAGATGCACCAGCTGAAGGTGAAGCGCAAGCAGCATACATGGTTAAAGTAGGAGATGCCTATGCAACTGCTTCTCAAGACTATGATAGTTTGCTCTTCGGATCTCCGAGACTAATTAGAAATCTAACTATTAGTGGTAAGAGGAAACTACCTAGAAGAGAAGAGTATGTTGAAATTCTACCTGAACTCATAGAACTAGACAAGCTGCTGAAAGCTTTGGGTATTACTCACAGTGCGCTAGTAGACATAGGAATACTCATTGGAACAGACTATAACCCTGATGGATTTGAAGGTATTGGACCCAAAAAAGCATATCAGTTAATTAAGACTTATGGAAGTATTGAAAGAGTGCCGAGAGGACTTTTAAAGTCTCCAGTTGTAGTCGATGTAGTAAGTATTAAGAATTACTTTTTAAATCCCTCAGTTACGAAGAACTATAAACTAGAGTGGAGAGCGCCAGACGAGAAACTCGTACTTGAAGTTCTCGTTAAAGATCACGATTTCAGCGAGGAGAGAGTTAAAACAGCGCTTGAAAGGCTATTAAAGGCCTATAGAGAGCACTTAAAAGGCGAGCAAGCTGGTTTAGCGAAGTGGTTTATTAGGAAGTAGCATCTCTCCACCCATACTCTCCAATTAGTGGAACGAATACACACTCAATACCCCACTTTTTATATAGTTTACCTCCTCTTTTCTCAATTATTAATAACCTCTGCATATATAAATTCCCAACTGGAATTACTAGTCTACCATTCTCGGCTAGCTGTTCAATTAGTGGTGATGGCACAGTAGGGGCTGCCGCTGTTACAATGATCTTATTAAATGGAGCTTTTTCGGGGTAACCTAGTGTTCCATCACCAACGAGTACTGTAACGTGATTTATATAGCCGGCTTTAGTTAGATTCCTCTTAGCAAATTCGGCTAATTCAGGAATTCTCTCAATAGTGTATACGTGTCCTTTACGTGTAGGATCTTGCTTAGCTACAATTTCCGCTAAAACAGCTGCTTGATAACCAGAACCTGTGCCGACCTCTAATACTATGTCTCCTGGCTCCGGATCTAATTCCTCTGTCATAATAGCAACCATGTGAACCGCGCTTATAGTCTGCCTATAACCAATTGGAAGAGGAGAATCTACATATGCGTAGTCTCTCAACTCCTCAGGTACAAAGAGCTCTCGTGGTACACTGAGTAGAGCTCTTATAACCTTAGAGCTCCTTAAGTACCCAGCACTCACTAAAGCCTCAATAAGACGTCTCCTCTGAGCTTCAAAACTACTCAAAATAATAACCCCTACTCTTTCACTTAGCTATATTGTGAAAGCGGGTTTAAGACTCTATAGTACAAGCTGACTTGGGTGTTTAAAAATGGTATTTTTTGAAATTATTAAGGCTCGTGGACACCCATATATTAGAGCATCTCATAAAACTACTTTAGAAGTAACGAAAGAACCTGGTCTAACTCCTCGTGGTGACTGCATAATTGGAGTCTTTGCTGACAAGGCTGTTAGAGAACTTTGCGAGGAATTTAAGAATTGTATTCGTAGAGATAATGCTATTTTAGTCGTTATTATAAGAGCTCACGACCTCTGGGACGTTATTCTTGCTCAGGGAAACTCTCGACTAATATTAGCTAGTAACACCAAGGTTATTTTGAGGAAAAGCACGTATATAGAGCCTGCTACTCTGGGAGTAAAAGCCAATAAGGCAGCTAGTGATCTCAGGAGAGACCTCGTAGAGAAACTTAAGGATCCATCAACTATGATTGAAGTAGAATTATATTGTCTTGGGCTTGACGAGATCACATCTATATATGAATACTCCAGGAGAGTATTCTAGCACACTAACACATTCTTTAAAATACCACGTACCCAGAGTACTCCTGATCTCCTGTTCAATGTTTTCACTCAGCTTTAAGAGAACATAAAGATGAAGTAGTCCTCCGGGTTTAAGAAGCTTTGTATACACCTCAATATACTCTAAACTCTGATGTGGTAAGTCAGCTATTATTCTATCTATGCTATGCTCTCTCAGAAAACCCGGAAGTTCCCGTGTATCTGTATTAAGAGGAATTATAGATCCCTTAAGCCTCCTCTTATTTAATAATATGTTCTCAACTAGTAACTCATACGCTATGGGATTTAAGTCATTTGCAATTACAAGTGAGGGTTTTAGTGTAGCTATATGTAGAGTGAATCCTCCAATTCCGCTGAAGGCGTCTAATACAACTTCACCACTTTTAATCATAGTAGCTACTCTATAATGCTCTTTTGCAAGTCTTGAATTATAGTAAACGTCGCCTAGTTTTACTTTAAATAAAACACCATACTCCTTGACTACAACTTCTTTAATTTCTTCACCCCACAGTAATCTCAGCATGGGTTTCCTGTATAAATTACAGGTCTCTTCTTTAACCCATATAGCTCTCACTCTCGGGTATACTACTCTCACTCTGTTAATAAGGTCTTCCGTGCTGATGTGATCTAGAACATTTCTACGCACAATAACAACATCTCCAATATAGTCTAGAGAGGGCATTTTAATGTGCACAGGAATTCTCCTTCTCGGAGGACTACACTCTACAATTAAGAGATCCCTGAATAGGCTTCTCATTACATCCGTGTGCTCAGCCTTAATGGGTATTAAGACGTGATCGCCCGAGCGCATGATCTTAAACTCCTCGCTCAGAAGTCCTGCTTTTTTAATAGCCTCTAAGACATCGCTGACTCGACTTTTATCTATGTTTACACACAGAGGCACTACTAGAACTCCCCAATTAGAGAACTCACTAATAGCTCTCTATGTTATTTAAGAGTATATTTGTAGTTTTAAAATAGTGAGTGCTCATAGTGGGAGGATAATTGCAGGTAGCAGTGGTAGTATACAAGCCTGTTTCACAGTGTATTGAATTTTTAAAGGAAATTTTAAACTCGCTGAGGAGTCATGGAGTATATGTTGAAGTGTGCACTGTTGACGACATTACTAACTTAATTAGAGAACACAGTAGTCTTCGTAGCGATATTGACGTGGTTTTTAGTATTGGAGGTGATGGAACTTTTATAAAGGCAGCTAAACTCTCACTACTCTATAATAATACCCCTGTACTACCCTATCCATGTGGGAGAAGAAATTTCTTCTACGAGGAGTCTCTAAAAACTCTCCTCAACAAGTTAGTTGAAGAGTTTATAGGTGGTAACTATTTTATTGAGCTGTATTCAACATACAATGTGTGTACTCAAACCACTTGCGAAATATTCATCAATGAAACGGCTATTGTAAATAGTAATTTAGGTAAAGTTGCAAGATACAATGTCATAGTAAAATCACCACTAGTAGAGAGTGCTTTTACACTTGAAGGAGACGGCATACTCCTGAGTACAGCTGCAGGTTCCTCAGGCTATAGCCTATCTGCAAGAGGCCCCCTTATAAGTCCCTTCACAGATCTACTCTTAGTAACACCACTAAACACGCTTCAATTAGGCTTTCCACCGCTAGTTCTACCCCGTCTAAGTGTAATCGAGATCACTGCGTTAAATACGTCTATTGTATACATTGACGGAGACTTCGCCGGAACACTAGAAAAAAATATGTCTATTAAAGTCACGGCTGGATCTAAGTATGTAAAGGTGGTGAGGTTCTCTCATAGTAGAGACTTGGTGAGAAGTGTACTTGCAAGGCGGACCCCTTTCTAATAAGAGACTAGCTGTAGTCCTAGATACGAGTGCCCTACTCGCAAAATACTATAGACTACTACCGAGAACTATAATGGACGTTTACACAACAAGTCTAGCTGTCAATGAAGTTCGAGATCTCGAGAATCGCCAAGCTCTCCTTGAAGCTATAGATGTGGGTATAATCAGCATCACTGACCCTGAAAAGCTGTACATTAACACTGTTCTACTAGAAGCAAAGAATACTGGGTCTCTTAGCGGGCTCTCTACTACAGATATTCACATAGCCGCTCTCGCTCTCATGCTGAGAGAGAAGTATAGTAGTGTAGTAGTTATAACTGACGACTATGAACTCCAGAACCTACTACTCAGCCTTAAAATATCTTTTAAACCACTGAAAACTACTGGAATAACTCGGTTTATAAAATACACTGTGTACTGTCCGATATGCTACTACATGCCGAGTAATCCAGGAGAAACCACTTGTCCTTTCTGTGGAGTTGAATTAACCAGGAAGCGCGCTTCCTAACTCAATAGTACTATTTCGCGAGTACTGCTATGAAATAACCTGGCATATCTTTTAAAAGTGGAGAATACCTGTAAGCTACTATGTTCTTATAAGAGATCTTCTCGGCGTAAGGCACATTTAGTTCTAGATCAATACTTGAGAAGCCTAGCTCCTCGACCGCGTAAACAATATTCTCTTCGTTTTCTCTAAAAGTTACTGTACACGTTGAGTATACTAGTAAACCACCAGGTTTTAGCAACTCTCGCGCCGCTCTCAAGAACTGTTTTTGATACTCAGATACATTGACAATATCGTTCCACTTTTTAGATTCTACGAGTGGGCGCACACCCAAATTACTACAGGGCGGGTCTATGAGAACCTTGCTGGCTTTACCGCGTAGATTTAGATCTAGGTGTAAGTATCTAGAGTCCCATGGAACAGCTACTACGTTAAAGTCTAGTTGAAGTCGACTAAGAGTGGATTTCAACTCTAAGATCTTAGCTATACTCCTATCAATAGCAAGTACGCGTACTCCCCCACGTGATAACTGGACAATATGGCTAGTCTTACCGCCAGGCGCAGCGTTCATATCAACCACCAGCTCACCTACGCGTGGGTTAAGAATATGAGAAGTTACGATACTAGGTAAGCTCTGCGAATAGATCAATCCTTTCGCATAGACAGTTGTTTCTGCTATTTTCGGCGCCTTATAAGGTGAACTAACATTTATACCTACTAAACCTCTAGCCATGTTTAACATATCACTATATGAGACTACTGTCTTAACACACGCTACTGAGACATTTTCTCCAGTAACAGCGAGTAATAGATCACCTCTGCGGAAATAATCGCTCTGTAAAATACCCGGGCGATAGAGATCTGCACCAAGCATTAGAGAAACTGCTGTTCTAGAATCAATAATAACTCTACCAGAAGCAGGACACTCCACGTTAAAAGGCCCTTTAACTTCAAAGTATACGGCGTCTTCTACGTACTCGTCAGGATACGCTATTACTCCTTCTCTTCTAAGCAGCTCTAAAACCTCGCTACGAGTAGCTCTCAGTGTATTAACTCTAACGTAGAGTCTCCTCGGAGGAGTATATAGGTGCTTAACAACACGCTCTGTTAAACTACCATAAACTCTACTTAGATCTCTAATAATACGCTCATCTAGTTGAGGAACTATCACTTTAATACCCCTATCTTAAGGTCTAATGTATTCTTAAAATTACCCTGTTATTAAGGCGCAAAGTCTAGATAATTAAAGAGGTAAAATTGAGGTGAGAACATGTCTACTAAGATTTCTGAGAGAGATCTCGAGGAGGCGTTAATGGAGAAAACCGAGAAGAAAATAGACGAAAAGCAGAGATGGATTAATAGGATAATGAAAAGTGCTAGACAATACCACAAACTCTGTCCATATTTTGATAAGAGGACAAGGATGTGCTTTATTAGTATGGGTGCTAAGTGCGAGAGAGATGGGAGATTTGAAACTTGTCCTGTTTTTAAGTCGTTTCTAGAGGCAAAGTACGATGAATACAGATCCAAAAATAAACCACTACCACTAGATTTCCAAGATGTTATTCTATCACCACTATAGGTGAAAACCGTGGAGTCTACTAGTAGGAGATGCTTCGTAGAGCTGCCTACAAGTGTCACTCTCGAGTACGATCACCAAACAGACACGTTACATATAGTACTGGGAAATACTGAGGAACAACTGGACGAAGAAATACTCAGTAATGATAATAGCGTTATCTTCGGCTTAAAAAACAATAAGTTAATTACTATAATTATTTTAAATTTTAGTAAAAAACTAGAAGAGTCCTCTATTTAAGCCACAACTCCTATCAACTCCACACATGCTACTCTCTCTAAATGCTTATTTATGCGATATTAGCTAGTTTGTTTTGAGTAAAAGTGGTGTATTAGCCGTGTATTCTTATCCACTAGTAGTTAAAGCTGTATGGTTTGATGAGAGTTCTGGCGAACTCTGCTGGGTAAATACCACAAAGATCCCTCATGAAGAAGAGATCTTATGTTCTAGTGATCCCATTAGGGTCGCTAAGGCCATTAAAGAAATGGAGATCAGGGGTGCCCCAGCTATAGGTGTAGCCGCCGCCCTTATAGTAGGGGCCTACGCGTTAAAAGTAGCAGAGAAAAGCATTGAGGAGTTTACAGCCCTTGTTAATAACGCTATACACACACTACTAAAAACTAGGCCTACGGCATACAACCTATTCTATGCACTCACGAAAATGCAGAGATCTCTCAAGGAAGCTCTCAGTAGAACGAGTGATACACATACTGTAGCTAGAAAACTTGTAGAAACAGCTCTAGAAATCTATAGAGAAGATGTAGAAGCAAACTTAAAAATAGGAGAGTACGGTGCCGACTTAGTACCTGAAGAAGCTACTATACTAACACACTGCAATGCTGGCGCACTTGCAACTTCAGCCTATGGCACAGCACTAGCTGTAATTAGAATTGCCTGGTATAAAGGTAAAAAGATCAGAGTGGTAGCCACTGAGACAAGGCCTCTACTTCAAGGTGCACGACTTACTGTCTACGAGCTAGTTAAAGAGGGTATACCAGTAACCCTTGTAACAGATAATTCTGTTGGTCTATTAATGAGAAAGAGAAAAATAGATCTTGTTGTAGTGGGAGCAGACAGAATAACACGAGACGGCTATGTCGTAAACAAAATCGGCACCTATATGATTGCTCTCACAGCTAATAGACATAAAGTACCATTCTACGTGGCAGCCCCTACAAGTACTATCGACATAGAGCACACAATAGACCAGGTTATAATAGAGGAGAGAGATCCTGTAGAAGTAAAGTATGTTATGGGTAAATTAATAACTCTAGAACAAGTGAACGTATACAATTACGCATTCGACATAACTGATCCTGAGCTCGTAACATCAATAATAACAGAGCTAGGCGTAATAAGGCCACCATATAATGAAACAATACCGGTAAATATAGTTAGAAAGTTCTCTATTTAGTCCTCATAATACCCAAATTTCTTAGCAGTATATACAATCCCGTGGAGTGTAGAAATATTTAGTATATACACTCTATTTTTACTTTTACCTCTCCTTATCGATCTAATGTAAACCTTAAATAGACATGTCTACTTAAACATAAAGCTTTAACTTAATTAAAAACCCTGATTTTATACGTGTTATAAGTGTGATCCTACATTCTGATATACTTAATTCTCACAGGACTTGAAATCCGCTTACTCCTCTTAGTAGTTTTTTGAATTCTAAGGCATTATTAAGCATCTTTACATTATTGAATAATATGTAAGTCACTTGAAAATCTTCTTTTTCAATGATTTCTCTTAGTTTTAAGAGATCCTCTTCTGTGTAGTTATAATTGTAGTTTACTTCTCCAGGCCCTATTCCATGTAGTCTTATGTAGAGTACGCCGTGGTATTTGTAGAGTGGTTTATTTCTAAAAATATCCACTACATGTGTAACTCTGTGTTTCTCTAGTATTGTTTTGAGTTCTGGTGCTCTCTGCCACTCACCCCTTGGCTCCCAGCCTAGTAGCTCACCACCACGTAGTAGATTTGTTGCCTGCTCAAAGAACTCGTTAACCCACTTAACACTCTCAGTATTATACGGCATGCTTCCAGGTGTTTGTAACACTATGATCTCTGCTCTGAGTGCTCGCGCTACTTCAAGAGTTCTCTTCAGTGCTCTAATATTCTCGCGTGTTGGTTTTAAGTAACCGTAGTTTTCTAAGTTACCTTCTACACTCTTCTTCATTTTACTCCATGTGGGTGAAGTACTTGGGTGTGTTATTACCTGCCAAGCTTTAAGTGTAAATTTAAAGTCCTCTGGGGCCTCTGTTCTCGTATTCAAAGCCCACTCTACACTAGGTAACTCGTAAAATGTATTCTGTAACTCTACTACTTTGAAGTACTCATAGTACTTTCTCCTAGCACAGGGAAATCCACAACAACCAATATACACGCTCCTAGTCAAGAACATCATTCCTAAGTTAGCACTGTAATCTCTACTTCTTTTACTGACTCTAGAGTTTTAAGCTCGCTTATCAAGTAGTCTGTGCTTGTCACACCACTCCTACTAATATCCACGATCATTTCGCACTCACCCAGCTCTTCTCTTTTCAAGACAACGCACTTCGTAGATACTATGTTTATGTTATGCCCTGCTAAGAAATTAGTCAACTCAGCTAACACACCTACCCTATCCTCTATTAAAACTCTAATTCTTACGAGTTTAGCCGCTATTGGTAGGGGTACTAGTTTTATTTCTTTAGAGTTCCTATCTGCTACCATTAAGAGATACATGCCCTCTCTAATATTAAAGAGGTCTCTAATAGAGGCTGGGATAGTAATACGACCTTTAGAGTCTACTTTAACCGTCTCCTCAATAGACATCACTTCTAATTCACTCTCTTAGACTTCTACGTGTAAATAACCATTAAACACCTTTTATAGCGAAGCTCTATTAAAATTCAAATGGAACAACTGAGAGCACTTTAACATTATAAGGCTTTAGCCTCTCCTCCCATAATTTGCCAAGTCCCATTACAGCTATAATGTCAACTATTTCAGCTCTAGACTTTTCAAGTATTTGGAGTACTGCTTCTAGTGTTCTCCCAGTATACACTACATCTGCTAGCACTAATAGCTTATCTTTTCTACTGATAAGATCCTTGTCCACGTAGAGAGACTCTACATCTTTTGGACTCCTCATTATAGTTATATTATAGTACTGTATACCAGGATAACTCCTTCTTTTAACTAGTACTAGGGGGGCATTAAACTCTATTGCAAGTAGCGTTGCTATGGGTAATACTGCCTCAGCTGTTGTTATTACCTTAGTTACTTCTTTACCTACAAGCTCCAACATTATGATAGTCGCTAAGAGTTTTGAGATATAGGGATCCTTGAGAACTCTTAGTAAGTCTATTACTGGACTCTTCTCTCGCTCAACTAGGTCTTTTAACAAGTAGTTCAAATCTATTGAGAGCGCTACTTTAGCTAAGATTTTAACAGCCTGCTCAAAACTGGGGAGTATAGAGCCCTTAACATACCTACACAACACCGATTCAGGAAGCCCTGTTAGACTATAGAGATCTCTATACGACATGACTGGTTTTAATAGTCTCAACACGTCTCGAGCTAGTAATCTGAGTTTTAATCTATCAGCTTTGCTCCTACTATAAGCTTTCACTATTTTCTCTGCAAGCACACTAACTTCGTGTTCGAGAGGTCTCCTTACAATAAGCCTTCTCATTCTCGATTTAACTCTTATATACATACTCATTAACCCTCAATACACATCCTTAATTAGGTATTTTAAAAATAAAATACTTGAAATGAGCGGGGTTTTAAGTACTGATGTCTTGATGAAAAACCCACGCGGCGATCTCTATGAGCCCCTTCTATATTTTTAGTGAAAAATTAGAGAAATTAAATTTAAAGTCATCAGTAGTATTCACTGCTTTAGACAACGCCATTGGCTTAGGCTGGGACTACTTAAGACTATGTGGTTACTGTGAAAACCTAGAACTCTGCTTAATATTATCAGTAAGTCCTTTGTCTCCTCAAAACTACCTTGTCGATATTGTGGGTTTATATGTTAATGTTAGTGAGAATAAACAAATAGATCAAAAAATCGCGTCGCTTTTTAAACATGCTAACTACATTGTAAAACAGGGATGTAAAGTGTTGTTTTACGTGAAAAGAGAGCGCTTAATCGGCGTCTACTACATACTGTGTAGTAGTGGTGAAGTCGACTGGACTAACTACGACTACCCCTCAAGCGAGGAATTAGAATATGTGAGTGAGGAGGAGCACTATGATTAAACTCAAAACTCGACAATGGCTTGAAGAAGATGACTTTAAAGAATTACTGAAAGTTTCTGATTACATTGGATTTGAGAATGAATATAGAGTCTTTATATTAAACATTAAGAAGGCTTTACAAAACAATTATACTCTCAGTGATGTGAAAAGTCTTATTGAAGAATTAGGTCTTGAAGTTGAAGGTTCTTGGAGGGAGGTTGAAGATGTTTTTAGAAACTACTCTGCGACTATAGAGTGGGATAGTACTAGAGGCATAGTTAGAGTAAAATATCCAGTACTAGTAGATAAGCTCGTAAAAAGTGTTACAGCTTCTCTCTCTTCTACCATAAAGTACAGGCGTAGAGTAGATAGTACTACTAATACAGTTCTACTTGAAATACTACCATACTACGCTCACAGTCTTATTAAAAGATTAAGAGATCTAGGCCTTGTAATCAGAGATCCGAATGGGCTGTTTACACCAAAACCCCTAGTAATAAAACCAGAGTTGAAAAATATTTCTCTGAGGAGTTACCAAGAAGAAGCTCTTCAATTGTGGATTAAAAATAACTATAAGGGTATTATAGCGCTTCCTACTGGTTCAGGTAAAAGCATTATAGCACTTGCAGCTATCACTAATACTGCTGTTAGAACTTTAATAGTAGTATACACTAAAGAACAAGCCTTTCAGTGGCGGGAGTTCCTACTAAAGTACACGAGTATACCACCAAACATGGTAGGATTATTTTACAGCGAGGAGAAGAGGCTCTCGCCAATAACTATAATAACTTATCAGAGTGGTTTTAGATACATTAACCAGATCTCGCCATATTTTGAAATGATCATAGTTGACGAGGTGCATCACTTACCAGCAGAGAAATTTAAGTATATAGCTTTACACAGCCTAGCTCATTTTAGAATGGGCTTATCAGCAACACCTGAGAGAGAAGACGGTAAACATGAAGAACTCTTCCCCCTCATGGGGGGTGTAGTGTACTATAAGTCTCCTAGTGAGCTCGTAGAGCAGGGATATTTATCACCCTATCAGTTAGTAACAGTTAGAGTTAAACTAGATAAAGAAGAGATCTTAAAATATAAACAGTTACGCCAACTATACTCACAATACTCTAAAGGAAAAACTTTTACAGAAATACTTGAAGAGGCACGTAGAGGTATTTTAGAATCTATCGAAGCTCTTAAAATACACAGTGAGTTGAGAAAACTAATAGCCCTCTCTAAGTCAAAAATAAACAAGGCTGTTGAGCTCGCTATTAAAGAATATGAGAGTGGAAATAAAGTTATAGTGTTCACACAATATATAGACCAGGCGAGAGACATAGCTGAGAAGACTAAGGGACTTCTACTAATAGGTGAAATGCCTGAAAATGAGAGAAAGCGCGTTCTTGAAACATTTAAACATTCACCTAGAGGTATCTTGGTAGTTACAACAGTAGGCGATGAGGGTATAGATATTCCAGATGCAAATGTAGGTATAATAGTGTCTGGAACTGGCTCTAGAAGACAGTTTATACAGCGTCTAGGTAGACTTTTAAGGCCAAAAACTAAGGGTATGTACGCGAGACTCTATGAAATTATTGTCGAAAAAACCCCGGAAGAATATCAGCTGAAAAAGAGACGCAGCGCCATAGACATGTACACAGATCTTGAAGATAACGTCTACTAGGCAGTTTAAGCATAAATAGAGTGAAGGCTTTAAGTCTATCACGAAGCTTTACAAGACCATTTACACTTAGAAATAAACACGTGCCATACACAATATTAATAACACTCATAGTAGGAATAGATACATATTTAATTTTAATCTAAGATTAAGAAAGTAAACTCTGCTTCTATTTCAAAGAACTACTCTATCTAAACTATATAACATGACACAGGTTCTTTAGAATTCCAAGGCTGTGTGTTCTAGAATAAAAGTGTTAGGTACCTATTTATTGGTTTATTCTACCTAACACAAAAGTAGTAAAGAAAGAGCCAAGAACTCGTAAGAACACCGGTATTGAGGAGTGTTCTAAGATAAGTTGTTTCGTGTTTGAAGTAGTATGTTTCTTATAAAAGAGTGTTAGGTATATATGCTGTTTTGAGTATTATACCTAACACTTAACTTAGGGAGAGGGGATTAACGTGAGTATTACAGAGAAGACTACTAGGTTTAAAGGAGTAGTTAGAGAGCTAGTTGTTAGTGTTGAGTTGTTTAATCAAGTGGAGGAGTGTTGTAGAAGATTAGTTGAGAATTATAGAGAACTTGTTGAAGCATTGAGGAGATTAAAACTATTAGAGCTTGTTGAATTCTACGAGAAGTATAAGAATTGTAGTGTTGAAGAGACATGGGTTCTTAATAAGCAGAAAAAGAAGTATTACTACTATTACTTAAAGTGTAAGGGAGGAGAACCTAGAAGTATTTATTTGGGTAGGTCTCTAGGAGCATATAATGTATTAAGACAAGTCTCAAAAAGAGCGTTTGAATTAAAGCAGCTTATAGATAAAGTAGGAGAGTTGCTAGTAGAAGTCGAGAAAGAGATATTACTATACATAGACAACTTGAAACAATTAAGGAAAGTAATAACACTCCAAGTCAATCAGGAATTCTCAGAATAGTTATTGTGAATTTAACTTTAAGTATTTTTATGTAAGTAGTGACTAGAGTATCTCCTAAATACTTAACTTCCAAATTCAGAGCTCTGTGTAATTATGTAGTCTAGCACTATCTTTACTGTGAGTTTATCTACTCCTGGTTTTTCACATCTCTTTAAGACTAGCACGTTTACGCCTTCGCGTTTTTCTATCCAAGCATATGGTAGTAATTCATTGTTTACTACACAGACTGCTATGAGTATTTTCTGATCTCTCAGCATTTCTTTGTAGAGTGTGTAAGCTCTAATAATATTCCTCTCTCTTTGAGTAGAATACATAATACCCTTCACAGTGAGTGGGAAGCATATTATTATATCCTCACAGTCTACCTTGCTTTCAACTATAATGTTATACTCGACAAGCGATCTGTAGTCATTACTAATTAGAGCTGTTAATAAGCTTAGTAGTTGTTGAGTTTTAAGTTTTATACCGTCAATCCAGGCATCTCTATTAATCCTATATATCTTGAACTCTAAATTTTTGAGTAGAGTGTTCTCGGGGTAGGGTATTATGAGTGTAAAAGGTGCTATAGCAATACTATATGTTTTCCCATCTACAGTTATGTCTACTACACTCGGCGCTATACTTATATATAACTCTGAAACTCCTTGCTTAATTAGAGTGTTGAATAGACTTAACAATGCACTTATAGAGAGAGATTCTAACTCAATAATAAGTGTATTAGGGTGAAAGTGTGGCATTGTGTAGTTTACGTGGAGGTTTTAATAAAAACGCTTATTTTTAATATTTACTTTTAGTTTCTAAACTTACTCTTTAACTCTTAATTTTATCTCAATTATACTAACTCTAGCTTCTCTGCCTTGTGGATTAGTTACTGTTTGGCTACCGATTTTAATGTCTTCGACATCTACTTTGCCAGGTAGGAATCTATTTCTAATTATTTCAACAGTGTCTACAGCTTTACTTATTGCTCTCCCCCTAGCTTTTATAAAGATGTCTCTTACTCCCTGATGTACTAATGTTAGTACTGCTATTACGTAGTTCATTACCGGCTTCTTACCAACTAGTACCGTGTTCGCGGCTTGTGGTTGTGACACTTTTTTCACCTCTATTTCTCCTAGGTTTTTGTACTATTCACTCAAATATAGCTAGGCTTTAAAAAGCTTTTCTACAGCGTCTCTGTATTACCCATTCCCTCGTTTTATAAACACTGCACTTTACACATATGATCACCGGGTGCTTATGGGGAAATTGATAATAGTTTACAAAAATATTCCCTCAGATGAGTCTAGGACTCTGCTACTCGAAGCTAACACTTTGAATAACTCAACGATTAATTTACTAAGAGAGGTCCTCTCAAATACTGAGAGAGAGTTCTGTGAGTTCTTCACTAGAGTTACTCGTGGATTAAAGCTTTGGGGTGCTCAGAGAGCGTGGATTAAACGGCTTCTTAAAGGAGAGAATACTGTACTAGTAGCTCCCACTGGTATTGGTAAGACAACACTGGTTTTAGTATACGCACTTTACAGTGCACTACACGGAAAGAGAATACTCTTCATAGTCCCAACGAGGTCTCTTGGTGACCAGGTATTTGAAAAGTTGTCTATAATGAGCTCTTCTATTCAGAAAAACACTAGAATTATCTATTACAGCTCTTCACTACAGAGTAAGAGGCGTGTCTCTGTGTTAAATTCTATTACTAGTGGAGATTTTGATATCTTAATCATTACAAGCGCTTTTCTCAAAAAACTCCATGCGCTATGTTCTTGTAACTTAGATGTTATAATTGTAGACGATGCGGATAGTCTAGTTAAAAATGAGAGAAACGTGTATATACTCCTCCAGCTCCTAGGCTATGATCAGCGCGACATAGACCTCGCTAAGAGGAGAGTAGAGTTATTGAGGAAAATACTCGTAGATAGAGTTTCAGGCAGAGATATCACTACTCTAGTTAAAGAGCTTATAGACATTGATAGTGAGCTAGAGAGAGCTCTGAGAAGTAAGCCTCTTGGACAGCTCGTCGTAGCCTCTGCAACTTGTTACACGAGGGGTTTAGCTGGAAGGATCCTGCGAGACCTATTGAAAATAGATATTAGTGGTATTACTATTTATGGAAGAGACGTAACAGACACTTACATATATGTAAACAACGTGAGTGAAATTATAACAGAAGTTCTTAAAATCATTAGTAAGCTTGGTAGGGGAGGTATACTCTACATTTCTCCAAGAAACCCGGGAAGAGAGGTCTTTGTAGAGGCTGTCAAGAAAATTCAGGAAATATTAATTAGTAGTGGTTTTAGAGTCTCCGAGGCTACACCAGTATCCATATCAAAACTCATCTCTGGAGAACTTGATTTTCTAGTAGGTTCATCCTCTTACTATAGTATTAGTGTTCGTGGCATAGACTCTCCGCGTAGCATTAAATATGTGATCTTTCTGGGCACACCCGTATCTTCTAATCTTCTTGAAAACTTCTTAACTAATCCAAATACTCTAATTAGAGTTGCCCTTGAAGTAGCCGAGCAACTTGGAGATCGTGTTCTCGCCCAGCAAGTATTGAAGATTAGAAAACAGTTACTTTATGCTAGTAGTGTAGAGAAGAAGCTTATTAGATACTGTCTACTGGGCAAGATCTCTGAAAGCGTGATTTTAGACAAGTCAAAAATACGTGAACTCTATGTTTCTATTAAGGACCTATATACACGGTTTCTCCCAGTAGTTAAGGGTATTATTGATCTTCACGGAGTTTTATCTATAGGTATAATTACACTTGTAAAATCAGGAGAAAAGTACTTGGCTATTATACCTGACTTAATGACTTATATTCAGGCTTCTGGTAGAACTAGCCGGCTACTTGGAGCTAATATGACTCACGGCTTATCAGTTATTGTAGAACTCTCTGAATACGCTAATTTTGTGAAATCTTTAGATTTGAAGTTTAAAACTTTAGATAGAAATATGGGATTAAAACCCATTAGTGAAGTAAATTTTGACCACGAGGCACTATTATTAGAGAGTAGTAGAGCAGGTAATGGTGAGACTAGTAAATTAAAATACAAGTCTATTTTACTCGTAGTTGAATCACCTACTAAAGCTAAGACCATTGCACAATTTTTTGGAAAACCAGTAGTGAGGAGAATAGCAGATATATCTATCTACACTATTCCCGCTAAAATAGGCGATGAAATACTAGAATTTAATATAATCTCTACACGTGGTCATATATATGACCTCACAACTAAGAGTGATGTTGGGGTTTTTGGAGTAGAAATAGATAGGGACTCTATAAGATCAGTTTACACCACTATTAAGCGGTGTAAAATATGTGGAGCACAATTCACAGATCTAGACATGTGCCCGCAGTGTGGTAGTAATACATATACCGATTCAAAAATACTCGTTTATCTACTTCAAAAAATAGGACTTGAAGTAGACGAGGTTTACATTGCAACAGATCCTGATATTGAAGGAGAAAAAATAGCCTATGATATCTATACTAGTATAAGGCCTTTTAATGAAAATATATGGCGTATTAAACTTCATGAGATAACTAGGAGTGAACTTCTCAGCGCACTTAAACAAAAGAGACATATTGACTGGAAGCTAGTTGAAGCAGAAATTTACAGGAGAGTTTTAGATAGACTTATAGGTTTTAGTTTAAGTATAAAGTTACAAGAGGCTTTTAAAAATAGAAATATGGGTATTGGTAGGGTTCAGGGACCGCTACTAGATTTTATTATAAATAGATATTACGACCATATTAATAGTAAGTGTAAGAAGATCTGTGTGAGTACCAGTAAACCGTTGAAATTTATATTTTGCACTCATATTAACAGTGCTGAGTTAATTGATAAGTTAAAAAGCGCTAGTAGTGTAGAGCTTATTAAACTCAGCGAGAATATTGTTGAAGTCTCTCCTAAACCCCCTTATACAACCGAAGACCTTCTAATAGATGCTTCTAATAAGCTTGGTTTACAAGCAGAGGTTGTAATGAAAACTGCGCAGGAGCTTTATGAAGCGGGTTTAATAACATATCACAGAACAGATTGCACATATATTAGTGGTACTGGTATATCTATAGCTAAGACTTATTTACAGAGTAAGAGCTTAGAACATCTCTTTACACCTAGACACTGGGGTGAGCCGGGAAGTCATGAGGGTATAAGACCTGTAAATCCTTATGATAGTGATCAGCTGCTTAGAGCCCTTGAAGAGGGCTTACTCTCATTAGTAATACCACTTACTTCTCGGCATTTAATGATATATGATCTTGTTTTTAAGAGGTTTATTGCTAGTCAAATGAAGCCTTACAGGGCTCTTAGATCAAGGTTTAAAATTATAGCAGGTGGTGTAGAACTTGGTGAGCTGAGTGTTCTTGTAGATATTATTGAACATGGATTTAACTTAGTAGATAAGCCTAAACTATATAAGAATTTAAGAGACTTAGAGAAGTTATCGCTCAGTGTAAACCATATTAGAATGTTTAATTCTAGTAGGATCTTGCTCTACAGTGAGGGAGATCTTGTTTCACTCATGAAGAATTATGGTATTGGAAGACCGAGTACTTACTCGAAGATTATTAGTAGCTTGAAGAGACATGGATATATTATACTCTCTAAGACTAAGCAAAAAGTTGTTCCAACCAAGAAGGGTATTCTTGTCCATAAATACCTAGTAGAGAACTACTCAAAATACCTTTCAGTTGAGCTCACTAGGAGAATGGAGAATACTATTGAGGCTATTTATACTGGTAAACTAGATGTCTACGATGCTGTGATCTCTGTTCTCGCAGATCTAGTTGGAAACGGTGTGCTAGATTCTTCAATACTTCCTACTGATCTTTATAGCTATATAAGTCTTCATCTTCCCGGCTACGGGCTCACTTCCAATCACCACACTATCTAGTTTTATAGACTCTTTCATTTTACTAGTAATAGCATTGTATAGATCTACGGCTTTAGATATGAAGTGGCCATATCCTTTAATTACAACTGATGACACACCTTCTTGAAACATAATAGCAACGTCAATTAAATAGTTACTAATACCCTTCTTTCCAACTATAATTACTCTCTCACTCATAGATAACACCAATTCTAATAGTTATTGATTAACGTTTAGCATTAAATAAAATACTCATCTTTCAGATTTCACATTTAAAGTTATATGTGGTACTTGTAACCCAAAGTTTCACCCCTATAGTTCGACTGTATATGCCATGAAGACACATTGATTTTTCTTGTATAACAAAAAGTTTCACCCCTCAATTACAACTAGAGAATTATGATGTTATAGAGGGACCCCACTCTTTCATGTAGAAATTCTAATTATTGAAAAGTATAAATATCATAAAGAAGAATGTTATTTGTTTGTATAATGATAGTAAATTTCAATACTTAATAATGAAAGTCTAGAATCAACTAATATAATTCAAATATTTCTAAAAGAAATTAAGGGGTGTGTCTTTTAGGGAAATATCTTTGGTTCGAGAAGATCGTTAACCAATAGTTCCACCCTTTTTCTTCCACTGGAATTCATATACTTTAAGAGTTAAAAAAAGGATTTTTCCAAACTATTAGTTTGGCGGGGCTGGGACTTGCTCACGCTCCCTGAGTAGTGAGGGGAGTGAGGAAATACCGTGCACCCGCGGCAGCGCGACCCCGTAAGGGGTGCGGGTAGCCCCCGTGGCAACGGCACAGAAACGGTACGGCCACTACGAGATGGCTATGACGCGGGCCAGCTCCCGGCAACGGGGGCTCTAAACCGCAGAGGACTGTAGTGGAGGCGTTGAAACGGCCGTCCCGCGTGGTGCAAGGCCCGGATCCGAGATGAGGTGCCGCGTGATCGGTGTGGGCCGCTTAGATAAATGCGAGTAGACAGAACACGGGTTACTCCCAGCCCCGCTACTCATATTTATATATTCTCTTTAAACATATAACAGGGGTTTTCTACCTCCCAGAAGGCCTTTACTACTTCAACTAACTCACTCGGAGATCTGGTCTTAGAGTATGATTCAAGTAGCTCTCTATTTAGATCATTAAAAGTCCTCATCCATTTATAAAGTCCCAGAAGCTTCTCGTATTCACTTTTAAATCCAAGTATGAATAATGCTGCTGCAACAGCCTCTATACTTGATAGTATACATGTTTTTCCATAATTAATCGGGTTTCCGGGTATGAGTGGTGGAAGCTTTACATGTACACCCCTCAAGCCTTTGAATTTGGAAGGATTTAGTCTACGCCAACTAGCATCAACTACAAGTAACCCGTATTTCTCAACTATATCTCGATGCCACGGACCAATATACTCTGAACTATAAGGATTTAGTATTAGTAGTGGGAATTTGAGTATGTATCTAGTAGCTCTCACAGCGAGACCTGCCCTAATCATCTTCAATGTAGTGTTTTTAATTGGATCATCTTCATGAAATAACATAGCGTAGATCTTAACTCTCAATAGAGCTCACTTTACAACCTATTTATACCCTGTGAGCTAGATATACTTAAAGGGGAAATATATGTCTAGGGGTAAAGCATCGGCAATAATTCTAGTTCAGACAGAAATTGGAGCTGAGACTAGAGTTATGGAAGATTTATTAAAAATACCTGAAGTTAAAGAAGTTTACATAGTTTATGGTACATATGACATTGTTGTAAAAGTAGAAGCAGATGCTTTAGAGAAAATAAGAGATATTGTTACAAACAAGATCAGGAAATTACCTGACATAAGAACAACCGTAACAATGATAGTTGTTGAGGAGAGAATGAAGTAATATTTTATATTATATTATTATATTTACATTTTTATTAGAGTACTCTTAGTTATATCGTTAAATTAATATATTGATTTAAAAAGTTGTTACTATAATATCTCTTCCAGTAATAATAATTGTATGTTCGAATTGTGATACATAACCATTTGTTTTTTCAACTAGAACCGGATATTTTACGAGTAGTTTCTCTTTCTCTAAGTATCTTAATAGTTCTAAATATATATGATATTCTTCAACGCTAGTGACATACCATCTAAGTGTAAAAGGAAGTGTTAATCTGTCTTTATATATCTTTTCGTAGAGTTTACTTATGTTATTTTTCAGCTTAGTTCTAGCTTGTTTTAACGCGTAAATAGTAGTAATGTCCAGCTCTCTTACAAATCCAGAGCCGTTTGTGGCAAAAGGCTCAATAGCATATACACCCTCTATAAGTCTATGTCTAGCTAAGATATCACCATAGTTTGGTATTATTACACCGCTATGAATAATATATCTGTCAATACCATGTCCGCTGAGATTTTTAATTGGATTAAATCCATAACTCTTTATAGAGGTCTCAATAACTCTACCTATTTCAACAGCTCTAATACCTGGATGTATTACTTTAAGGGCGTTTTCGAGTGCTGTGCGAGCTGCTTCTACTAGTCCTTCGTATGCTGGACTTAGTGCTATTGAAATAGCAGTGTCGGCTATGTAGCCATCTACATGAACACCTAAGTCTATCTTAACAACACCCTGATCTGGGATGATCAGTGGATCATTATAGAGAGGGGTGTAGTGAGCTGCAACATAATTTATACCTATATTTACAGGGAACGCGGGTTTTCCACCGAGTTTCTCAATATAACTCTCTATAGTAACGGCTATCTCACTAACACGCACTCCGGGTTTTATTAGCTTAGTGGCCAATGTAGCCGCCTCTTTAGCTATTTTTCCAGCCTTAATAAGCTTCTCAACGGCTTCTTCGTTAAGAAGACCCAAGATGATCACCGCTAAAATACTTAATTAACTATGTCTTGTAAAACTCATATTATGGTGAGAGTAGATGGGTGTAATAAAGTACCTAGGTCACAGTTTTTTTGAGGCAACTCTCACAGGACTTGACGGGTCTCCTAAAACAATAGTAATAGATCCCTGGATTGAAAATCCTCTTAGCCCTGTTAAATTAAGAGACTACGAGAATAGGAAGCTGGATTATATTCTAGTTACACACGATCATGGAGATCATATTGGAGAAGCCATGAAACTTGCAAAAATGACTGGTGCGGCTATAGTAGGAGTCTACGAGATCGCATTATATGCTGAAGAAGAGGGGGTTAAGGGTATAGGAGGTAATATTGGTGGGGCTCTTAAAATACCAGATCTAGAAATAGTACTTACTCCAGCAACACATAGTAGTAGTCGTGGAGTTCCAGTGGGGTTTATAGTAAGAGGACTTGACTTAAGCTTCTATCACGCAGGAGATACAGGACTCTTTAGTGAAATGACATTTATAGGTGAGCTCTATAAGCCAGACGTAGCAATGTTACCCATAGGCGGGCATTTCACCATGGGTATTCGCGAGGCTGTAAAAGCAGTAGAGTTAATTAAGCCAAAAATAGTGATACCAATGCACTATAATACTTTTCCAGTAATACAAGCAGATCCTCTAATATTCAAGAAAATAGTAGAGGAGACCACGACTGCTAAAGTCATAGTATTAAAGCCTGGAGAAACCTATGTATATCCATAGCAATGTTCTAAACATAGTACCAAATAATAACTATATTAGTTAGGTTTTCTTTAAAGTCTCTCAAAGCCTCTTTAGGGGATATTTGTGAATGGATATTGAGAAGAAACTAGAGGTAGCTGTTCGCAACACGATTGAAGTTATAACTAGAGAGGAGTTAACAAAGCTTTTAGTAGAAAGAGAGAGAGTTAAAGGCTATATTGGCTTTGAGCCAAGTGGATTAATTCACGTTGGTTGGCTTGTGTGGATGTTTAAAGTTAGAGACCTTGTAGATCTAGGCGTAGAATTCTACATTCTCGAGGCTACATGGCATGCATATATTAATGATAAGTTTGGAGGCGATATTGATCTTATCAGAAAAGCTGCAAGGTATACTAGGAGAGTGCTTGAGGCCATAGGTGTGCCTGAAACGAGAGTTAAATATGTTGATGCAGAAGAGCTTGTTGACTCAAAAGAGTACTGGGGTATATTGCTGAAACTTGCCAAGAACACTAGTCTCGCAAGGGTTAAACGAGCACTCACTATTATGGGGAGGACTACTAGTGAAGCTGAATATGACTTCTCGAAGTTAATATATCCACTAATGCAAGTAACAGACATATTTTACTTGGATCTAGACATAGCGCTTGGAGGTATAGATCAGAGGAAAGCACACATGTTAGCCAGAGATCTTGCTGAGAAACTTAAATTTAAAAAACCAGTAGCAATACACACCCCTATAATAACTAGTATCAGAGGCCCCTTGAAAAAACCAGCACAACCTGGTGAAGTCGAGGTAGATGATGTCGCCTCTGAGTTTAAAATGAGCAAGAGTAAGCCAGAGACAGCTATATTTATTCATGATTCGCCAGAAGCTGTGAGAAGTAAGATACTATCAGCTTACTGTCCTCCTCGAGTTTTAGAATACAACCCTGTGATCGAGATAAACAAATACCTGCTCTTCCAACAGCCAGGATTTATACTACACGTTGAAAGACCTAGCCAGTATGGTGGACCAGTAGACATCTATACTATAAGTGAGCTCGAAGAAGCATACTTGCAGGGAAAACTACACCCACTTGATTTAAAGAACGCAACTGCGGAGGCTCTCATAAAGATGTTAGAGAGCATTAAGATAAGACTTTTCTCCAGTAAAGAGGCTATTAAACTCCTCGAAGAATTAGAAAAAGCCAGAATTACTAGGTAAAGCACTATGGCTATTTTTAAACCCCTAATAGTAGACAATGTGTATAGTGGTGGGCCGGTAGCTCAGCCTGGAAGAGCGCCGCCCTTGCACGGTCCCACAAATCACCGGGATCGAAGAGAGGCGGAGGTCCCGGGTTCAAATCCCGGCCGGTCCACAAAACTCTCTTAAAAGTATTAGTGGTGGCTGAGTGCATGAACAGCCCAGATCTCTCCACACTACTACAGGTAGCTTGGCTAATAATATTCATATTAATCATTACTGGTTTATATCAACGCATACAATTGAAATTATGGATTTTAAATATTAAGATAAGGCTTAACACTATAAAGAGTATATTTGAAGAAGATAAACTTAGAGTAAAGAATATGCTACGCAACATGGGTCTCACAACATCTGAAATCTTACTCACAAGACTACTAGACTTCTTTACTATTGAGCCGGTTAGCATAGAGCCTACAGATATTATTAAGCGAATGGATCACCTACTTCGATTAACAGAGAGCTCTATTAAAAAACTCGTTGAGGAAGCCCTCCCCGGCGTTGGTAAAAATGAGCGTAGTTTAGTTGAGTCATCTATATCTGTTGTCGCAGCGATCGGCTTAATATACAAAATAGTAAGACACTACGTCATACAAGGTGAGAGAGATGAAAACTATATATTAATAATGCAGCTCACGTATTTAATGCCACAAATTCTCAAAATAACTAAGATATACCATGAAGCTCTAGATGCATTTATGCATGGAAAACCTATTGGCGATGGTGTAGGCCCACTCGTAGCGTACATGTTAGCTGAGAAGTGTGATGTGGTATCTAAGAGAGTTATTGATGACACTAGTGTACTTGAAGCTGTGTATAAGAATAGAAAGCTTATCATTGTTAAAGCAGAAGGTCCTGGCAGTAATGTAGGACATCCTGGTGCTGTTATTAATAGAATTGTCGAGGAGCTTAATGGAGGTGTAAACCTGATTTTAACAATTGATGCAGCTCTTAAACTAGAAGGAGAAGATAGCGGATCAATAGCTGAAGGTGTGGGTGCTGCTATAGGTGACCCTGGACCAGAGAAAATAGCGATAGAGAGAGCAGCATCCAAGTACAATATTCCACTTAGAGCTCTAGTTGTCAAGATGGATTTAAGAGAGGCTTTAACAGTAATAAGAAAAAAGATCTACGAGTCTTGTGAAGTAGTAGTTTCATATATTGATAGGATAATAGAGGAGTCTACAACTCAGGGTTCTACAATAATAATTGCAGGTATAGGTAACACTATGGGGATACCAGGATAGTAGATCTCGTTGTAGTTAGCAAGTATTATGTAATCTAAAGTTTATTTTTAACCCTAAGTGTGTCTTAAATAGAAAACTTATAAGCTTAAAAACACATCTTCGCTACGAGGCACAGACTCTACTAGTGGTGGCCTATGTGGATAATTATACCGAAATATTCTTGTTGGTGCTACTTGTACTACTAGTACTCTACATGATCTACGAGTCATATCTCAAGAGGAGAAAGAAAGAACCAACATATGTTACGAGAGAAGTATTAATGTGTTTAAATTGTAAATATGTCGTTGAAAAAGACTTCGAACCAGGGGATTTCATAGGTTTAATAAGAGAGAGTTGTCCTAGATGTGGTGGAAAAATGAAAATTAAAGGTATTTATAGCGTAGAAGTAAGAATTTAAAAACCAAAACATAATATATATAAGAAGGCGCCCGACTCGGCCATAGTGGCCGGGCAACACCCGGTCTCATTTCGAACCCGGAAGTTAAGCCGGCCACGTCAGAGCGGCCGTGAGGTCCGCGAGGCCTCGCAGCCGCTCTGAGCTGAGATCGGGCGCCCTTTAGA
>CAZMCE010000013.1:0-25306 GCA_964564855.1 uncultured Thermosphaera sp.
CCTTGAGTTAAACCATGGAGAGCTATATCAAAACCTAAGAAACATTGAAAGACCTAAAAACCAGAAAGTGTTGAGCATCCCCTACTCTAGGTAGAGAGTTCTGATTGTAAAAACTCGGGTAAAGAGTTCACATCTACTAATACCTGAACACCTGTTCTCATGTTTTTAATTAATACTTTATTTTGCTTATACTCACTACTACCAATAATTATAGTGAAATCACAGTTAATTTTATTAGTATACTCAAGACCTCTTGAGAGAGACCTAGTTCTGTACACAAAACTCCTAAATGATGAGGGAATTAGTTTTAAGACGCGGTATCCTGCTGATATAGGCACATCTCTCAGCACCACTACCCCTACACTCTCGATTCTCTGTGGCTTAAACGAGCCGGAGAGTACAAGTGCTATTCTATCAAGTCCGAGTGCTAATCCAGTAGAGTACTCAAAAGGCCCATTGTACACTGTTGATAATCCATCGTATCTACCACCTCCACCAATGCTGACCTCGAGATCTCCACTAGCAGTCTTATATTCAAATATTAGCCCAGTGTAGTATGCTAGCCCTCTCACTAGCTTAGAACTAAATACTACTTGGTATCCAAGTTCTTTAAGAGCGCTAATAAAATCTCTTGTTCTATAGTGTTCTTGGAGAGTTTTCTCATAGAGATCTCCAAGTTTCTTGTTCAAGTCGTACAAGTAATTTTCCACAGTATCTAAGTTTTCTGTAGAGAGTATTTTCGAGATTATTTCAGCTGCCTCAACACCTCCCTTTGATTTTACTTCTTCAATAGCGCTCTCTATTCTCCCCTTATCTATTAGATGTAATATGTGATCTTGCGTGTTCTCATCTACGCCGTAGCTTCTCAAAATACTCCTATACATTGACACATTTCCAACTACATACACGTGTTTAACTCCAATATTGTCTAGAAATTCGCTAGCAGTAAGAGCAGCAATTAGATCAGCATTAACATCAGGATCTCCAAGTACTTCTAATCCACCCTGCCAAAACTCCCTATACCTCGCATACTGAGGCTCTTCATATCTAAAACACTGAGCAACATAGTATAGTCTAATTGGTTTCGGCAATGCTCGCAGTGCTCTGAGATAAATTCTCACGACACTAGCAGTTACTTCTGGTCTTAGAGCTAGTACACGTCCTGCTTTATCTTCAAAGATGTACATTGAATTTCTTATCTCCTCACCACTCTTAGCTTCAAACAGCTTGAAATACTCTACTGTTGGAGTTATAATTGGCGAAAAACCCCTACTCTTAGCAGTTCTCTTAAACTCAGAGAATAGGTACTCGTAGAGCTCAGCTTCTACTCCAATAATATCGCGCATACCTCGTGGAGGCAAATATTCACTAGTCACTTATGTCACCCTGAGATCTGCTTGTATTACTTCATAGTACGTTAACTCACCCTGTAAACTCACAATTGCTAGTGTTGCGAGCAAATTATTTCTACGCGCCTCCTCAACAAACCGTGCAATTGTCTCAATACTCACAGGACTCTTCTCCTCCAAAATGAGAACTAGCCTTAACCGACCACTCTTATCTTTAACGAGGAATTTTAGAGGTTCAAGTACCCTAACCCTCCTTCCACGCTCACGTAGATCTTTGAAAACTGTAAGCATGGGCCAGAAAAAGCTCTTAAAGCACTCGCCGTGAGCGTGAACAAGGTCGCTTAATTTGTCAAACTTGTTATTACTTGTAACTACGAGTGCACGTTCTGTTAAGAGCAAATAAGCTATTTCAACAAGGTCGAGAACAAGCCTATTATCCTCGTATTTGCCAAACCACCTCTCAGCAAGCTCTCTTGACAAATCTCCCTCTACATAGCCCCTACAACTATTATTATCGAATATAATAGTGAAGCTCCTCGGGAAGCTCTTCATACACTACACCTAGTTAAAACTAAGAACTAACTCCACGCTCAACAAGCCTAATTACTACTTTTTCGCGTGGCAACACATCTAAAATTTTATAGACAAAACTGTCTTCTCCACCTAACACGTCAACGAAGAGCTCTTTGTGTAACTTGTATAGTGTTAAAATTGCCTCTCCACACTTATATAAAGATATTAAATTACCTTTAATGTCCTCACTTGAACATGCTAAGACACATTCATCTAGAATACTAGTTATTTTTTGAAAGGATTCACCATCTTGATCTACAATGTCTATTAGTATGTGTTGAACCACTATTAATTCACCACTTCTTTCACAGTACAAAGAGCTCTTCTAAAACTTCCCTAAGGGAACCACTTCTCACTATTTGTACTTTTACGCCCATATCTTCAATAATGTCTCTCACGTACTCGGGTATAGAGGTTGTTATGAAAACCCAGAAATCATAGCCTTGATCCTCAAAGATGTCTTCGAGAACCTCAATACTGCTCGGCTTTTTTAATGAGAGTTTTACAACTCTACTATCCATATCATACACTACGAGCTCTTCTGCCTCATCATAACTTGTAACAATATTGCCTTTACACGTTAATACAGCAATACTCAAATTAAACAACCTCGCAGAGAATTATACTAAGGGGTTTTTATAAGTTCTCTTAGTGTAGAGGTGTAAGCGTATATGCTACTAGTAGAGATCAATACTACTAGGATAAGGGAGCTAGCTGAGCTCTTAAAACCATATAAAACACTGTTGAAAACTCTCTATAAGAGAGATCCTCAGTACATAGCTATAAGAGACCTCCTACAAACTAGAACATGTAGTGAAACAGTTATTTTAGTGATTACTAATGCAATAGTATCATATCAACTCACTACTCCAGGTGAACTATACTGGTTTAATTTTGCAAAGTATTTTAAAGAAAATACAAGCGACGAGTACTTAGATGTATTTAAGACCTTCTTATCTACACACTCACCCAGACTCTTAACGCAGAAACTTAATAGGATTAGGAAGATCCTAGAATCTGAACTTGTATTAGAGCTCCGCGAAGATCCCCTTCAATATTGTAATAAAATAACTGAATTAGTGGAGAAAATCACTACTACGCTTAAAACTACATCGCTCTCAAAGACTACTCTTTTTGCAGCTAAAATGTATGGTTACGTGTGTGACCTCTGCGGTATTGAGCCAAACTATTGGGGTCTAAGTATTCCTCTTGATCTTCGAAACGCCTTATTAGCTATAACGTGTTGTATCATTAGTACTAGTGAGACCTGCAAAGACGCGTACAAATGTGCGAAAATACTTGTAACTCGAAAATACTTTAGAATTGTGCAGGATGCTTGGAATGAACTGTGCAAAGAGCTAGAAATACCATGTGCTCATTTAGATACTTTTACATGGCTACTCACAGGTATTATTATTAAGACAAAATGTAATTTGGAAAAAGCATACTTTCAGTTGGAAAATATTCTAGGTGTAGAATTACCACGAAGACTACTAGGGGAATTCACTAAGTGTGGGTGTTTATAAGTGTGTCTCAGTAGAGTACAATTACTAATAAATATTGCGCAAACACTCTACGGGAATTCTTTTGACCACGGGATACTACACGTAGAGAGAGTACTTAACTGGGCTAAGAGAATTGTAAAATATGAGAAACTAGACTTAAAAGAGGACATTTTAGTTCTCACAGTGTACTTACACGATACAGGTCGCTTTATTGGCGAGCCACATGCTTATTACTCAGCTCTAATAGCTGAGACATTACTCAGAGAACTCAGGTGCCCCGATGACATAGTCTCAGAAATTCTAGAGGCAATAAGTACTCACAGTTACAGCTATGCAAGAGCGAAAAGCAGACCCCCTCAGAGTGCTCTTGGAAGAGTACTCAGCGATGCTGATAAGCTAGACGCTCTTGGAATAGTAGGTTTTCTAAGAGTTTTTATATATGGTGAGAGAATAAATAGAGGCATCGACTACTCAATTAATCACTTTTACGAGAAGATATTTAATTTAAGATATAAAATGTACTACGAATACTCGAAAAGAGTTGCTGAGAAGCTTACAGAGAGAACTATGAAGCTTTTAAATACTCTGAGAAGAGAGCTACAGTAGGAGTCCTCGCTTTCTAAGGTGGGAGGGAGGTCAGATATATCTTAGTTTTACCTATTTGTATTTAAGTGGATGACTAAAATGAGCTTGAATATAGCTAAGACACTAATACATGGCGCTATAGTGGGGCTTAATGCCTATATAAAACCTGGTGGAGTTCATAGATACTCTCCCGGTACACTATTTGACGAAGTGCTTTGTAACTTAATTTCTATTACTGATAACGTAGTAGATGCTGTAGAACTAGGCTATAAAGTGCGAAGAGGTGAGCTTGCTGCTAGTGGTATTGGATATAGGAAGCTCTTAGTGGATCCTCTAAAAGAGGTGTTTAGATCTTGTAATGTTGTCCACCCACAGTTTATAATACCCCTAGTAATTGGAGGAGTAGCTTTAGGTATTAGTGGTGTAGAGAGTATTCTTGAAGAGAGTTCAAAGTTCAAGAAAGCTCTTGAATTAATAATGCTGAGTAGTGTGTGGAGTGATATTAAGTATTTTATTGACGCGCTGAGAACAATTGGTAGACACGACATGTACGATCACCTTAAAGAATCAAGCTACGTGGATATAGCTATCTTGAAGACCTCTGTAAATTTAAACGATGTGTGTAAAGCTCTTGGTTCTCGATGGAAGGGGTTTCTAACTATTGAAATACACGAGGGCATATTATTCACATACTTAAAGAAACTACAAGAGATCTATAAGAGTGAGAGAAGCCTTTCTCATAGTGTAATTAAACTCTACATGGAGCTCATTAAGCCACACATTCCTCTAACACTAGCAGAGAGAGTTAAAAGTGCCGAGCTCTGTGGTTACATGAAAACACAGGAGTGTGCAAAGGTAATGTATGAGCTCGAGTTACTACTTAGAAAAAGCAAATTGTTTTTTAACGATATTAGTGAAGTTGTAGTATTGATAGCAGCGTTTGGGTCTTTCGAGGGCTTAAAGTGAGAGAGATCTAAGTGTTTATTAGCACGAGTTTACGCCTAGCTGGAAGTGATACGTTGTAAACCAGTACTCCGTAAATACTCATGACTTCAAGAGCTCCTCTATGTGCGTGTCCGTGGATAACAATGTCTACTAAACCTCTCTCTATTATGTACTCAAAGCGTGAACAAGCTAAATAGGGATATATACTGGGGTCTTCTCCGCTTAAGTTCTTATATGTAACACCGTAGTGTGACACCAATACTATCTTCTTACACCCAGAAGTTCTAAGCTCTCGCGCGATCCTCTCAATTTTACTCGGTAATTCTCTATAACGCTTTTCGAGTAAAGGCATTTTACGCTGCTGCCAACTAGTTAATTTATCTAGAGCTCCTCTCGTGCCAATAATACAGAGCTCTTCTCCGCAAAGCTCTACCCGTAAGTGGTCATCATTTAACCACGTGATCTCTTTGTAAACAGACATGTAGAGCTCTTCATAGCCCAGAAACTCCTCGTTACCAAAAATACTAATTATCTTAGAGCCTGGTAGCTTCTGCTTAACAGCATTAATGATGGGTCTTAGCGCGACAATATTGTTTCTCTTAACCATATCTCCTGCAAATACTACTAGTTGAGGAGTGATGGAAACATTGTTTAAAGCCTCGAGAAATAATTGGAGGTTTTCGGGACTGTGCACATCAGATGTTGCTAGAATTAGCAATTCTACTTCACCTCTACTTTTAAACCCTTCTAGTTATAAACTAAGTAGTTAAGGTGCTTAAAATGACTGGAGGAATGCTTAGAGGCGTAAATAAATCTGGTCACAGAGGCTGGACTACTGAGAAGTGTATACTCTGTGCGACTACGCTTGATTTTCTACAAGGATATGACCTTAAAAATATATATTACTGTCCAAGATGCTTAGAGAATCATGTTAAAGCATATTTCTGTGTTGCTGACGCTAGAAAAGTACACTACAAATGCCCCTTCTGTGGAAGCGAGCTCAAACCCTACTACTAAGAGATCTCTATTTTAATAACACCACTTGGACACAGAGGTATACATCCATAGCACTCAATACACTTCGAGCTATCAGCTACAATTCTATTCTCTATAAGACTAAACACATGAGTAGGGCAATACGCAATACACATTTTACACAGTGTACACTTACTCAAATCTACTTTAACATGTATGTTATTTGCAGTAGTTAGTGACATTGGTAATACCTACATTTATTACTCCACTCACTTTTAAAATTATTTCTATGTGAAGCACTATCATGTTTGTGTTATTCGGTGAGTAAGACAAACAAGTAGGATGTAAAGTGATGTATTATGTTACTAAGAGCAGATCTCCATATACACTCGACTTTTAGTGATGGTCGGGCTTCCCCAGCAGAGATACTGTATGTTGCGAGCGAAAAGGGATTACACGTGATCTCCATTACGGATCACAACACTTTTGCGGGGAGTCTCGTTGCCAGTAGATATCAGAGTAGGGTAAAGGGCTTGCCACTTGTCATCATAGGTGTGGAGGTTAGGTGTGTTGAGGGAGATGTTCTCGTATACTGTGAGAAGGAGATAGACTTTCCTAGAAGAGTAGATCTGTTGCTAGAGAAAGCTCATGCAGAGAGCTGTCTAGTTGTACCTGCACACCCATATGACATCGTCCGACTAGGTATTGGTGACTTAGTACTCAATTACAAGGAGTGGGATGCTATTGAAGTGTGGAATGCTTCATCAACTAAAGGTGCTAATTTAAAAGCTATTAGGGCGGCTCAACTAATGGGAAAACCAGGCTTAGCTAATAGTGACGCGCATATTCCTGAAGAAATAGGTATATCTTACACTTACATAGAAGTAGATGAGCT
Source organism: uncultured Thermosphaera sp. (assembly GCA_964564855.1). Lineage (GTDB taxonomy): Archaea > Thermoproteota > Thermoprotei_A > Sulfolobales > Desulfurococcaceae > UBA285. The sequence continues at coordinate 6,828 of CAZMCE010000013.1, forward strand.
ATCTCAGTCTTCAATCATGGAGGCAATTAGAAAGGGTAAAGTTAAACCTGCCTATCACCCACGCCCTTTTAGTACAGCTATTAAGAGGGCATTGTGGAGTGTTGAACATATAGTTAGAGAATTCACAGAGAGAACTTGATGTAAACGTCCTCTTCTAGTTTTATAGCGTCTGGTGGGGGCTCTTTCTCATAGAATATTAAGTGCTCTAAGTGGTGTAAGTCTACAAGCTCTTCTGCAGCGAGCTTTAGTTTTACGGGTAAGTAGATCGCTTCTTTGAGCGGCGCACTTAGCTTAATACCTCTAGCCTTCTTGTACTTCCAGATCACGTGGTTTACACGTTGCACATCTATAGCTAGGTCTGGGGATGTCTTTAAGTATCGCTCTTCGGGTTCAGGATATTTCTCACTGTGAACACTATGTCCATATAGTTCTCTGTAGATGGCATCTGTAATAAAAGGCATTATAGGAGATAGCATAATGAGTACCCGTCTTAGCGTATAATGTAATGTATACCACGCACCTCTTTGTTCTAGTTCACTATATTTACCGTTAAGATTATATGCTCTATTCTTTACGAGTTCTAGGTAGTGTGAAGCGAAATAATTCCACGTGAACTGATAGATCTCATTAATAGGCCCGTAGACGTCGAGCTCTTGATACGCATTATCTACAGTGACCACTAGTCTATTAACTAGTGCTAGAGTGGCATTATCTATAGGTCTTAGAGCGCAGTTTTCAGGTTCAGGGAAACTAGATATAAACCTAGCAATATTCCATAATTTGGTCGCAAAGAGTAGTCCAGTCTTAATAGTAGCTTCACTAAATCTATAGTCATATCCTAGTTTAGCACTAATAGCAGCCCAGTAGCGAAACGCGTCTGCACCGTACTTTTCAATGTAGGGTTCTGGATCAATAATATTGCCTTTTGACTTGTGCATAGCCTCTCCTTTCTCGTCAAGACCCATGCCTGTAATTCTAACCCATTTAAATGCAGGTTTACTTGTTAATTGGTATACTCGTAGAAGTGAGTAGTAGAGCCATGTTCTAATAATATCTAGTCCTTGAGGTCTAAGTGTTAATTGAAAAGCCCTCTCAAAGAGTTCCTTGTCTCTCATGTAGCCTGTCACGTAGAGAACACTTATACTACTATCAAACCACGTGTCAAACACCTTAGTCTCCCCTACTAGATTTGATCTTGGAGCACCGCAGCGAGGACACTTCTCCCAAGGTGGTGGGTCTATCCACGGCCTATAGTACTTACCCGGTTCAGGTACGAGTATTTCACCACACTCTTTACAATACCACACTGGTACTTCTGTAGCATAGTATCTATCTCTGCTAATAGGCCAGTCTGAAGTCACACTTGTGATCCAATCTAACAATTTTGCCTTATGCATAGGTGGCTTGAATTCTACTTGGTCAACAAGTCTTAAAAGCTCATCTTTATATTCGAGTTGCTTTAAAAACCACTCAGTAGCGTGAATAATCTGGACCGGTGTCTTACATCTCCAACAAACTGGAACTTCATGTACTATTTTCTCTTTTTTAACTAAGAGGCCTCTTTCCTCTAATATCTCAATTACTTTCTCCTTAGCCTCCTCTACAGTTAATCCCGCTAACACACCAGCATCCTCTTTTAATCTACCATCCCTATCAATTATAACTAAAGGCGTTAATGCGAGATCTCTAAACATCCTCACATCCTCACGATCACCATAACTACATACCATCACTAAACCACTACCAAACTCTGGGTTTACCGATTCGTGTGTTAAAATTGGCACTTCATGTCCATACAGTGGAACAATAGCATGCAGTCCTCTAAGCGACTCGTATCTAGGGTCTCTGGGATTAAACACGAGAGCCATGCATGAACGTAGAAGCTCTGGCCTCGTAGTGGCAACTACGACCTTATCCCCAGTCTCTTCTACTGTGAAGAGAACATAGTAGAGAAAGTCTTCTCTCACTTCATACTCTAACTCAGCATCTGCTAGTGTTGTCTTGCAGCGGGGACACCAGTTAACTGGTCTCTCAGCTTTATAGATCAGCCCTTTCTTGTAGAGTTCTATAAAGGTGGCTTGAGTAATTCTTCTATACTCTTCGCTATCAGTTCCACTCCTCCAGTACTGGAAAGAGCATCCAGCTCTCTTCCATATTTTTACCAGCTCATTCTCTATCTCATCGAGGAATTTTCTACACAAATTGAGAAAGTATAGTCTCCCCTCAGGCGACTTAGCTATCTCGTGGGGGTTAATTTTATAGGTCTTCTCTACTTGAACTTCTACGGGAAGGCCGTTTCTATCAGCGTAAAATGGTACAAGTACTTTGTAGCCTTTTAGCCTGAAGTACCTAGCAATCATGTCTATTTGAGTATAGTGTGCAACAGCACCTACATGCCAGCGCCCACTAGTATATGGTGGTGGAGTATCTATTGCTATAATTTTGCTATCTTGTGAAGTATATGTAAATACATAAACTCCCTCTTCTTCCCATTTATTGATAAGCTCGAGCTCTCTACTAGGCTCCCAGCGAGTAGCTATTAGTCTAGGCCGAAACTGCTGTGACATAGTAAAACTCCTCTTTATTGTCACAAATAGATTATTACGATTACTTTTAAATTCACAACGCATTTTAATTTTATAGTGTGTTTATAAGCCCCCATGATTCTTTATAAATATGTTCTATCTCCTCTCTACCGGGCTTGTGATCTAATATCCACTTCACACTCACAACTTCAACCGGGTTTTCACGCACTTTAATAGCTACCACTAAAACCCTGATCACACCTGGCAATGCTTTTGAAGCTTCTTCAACTTCTTTAAGTAGCAAGCAGATGTCATCAATACAAGTCTTCTTAGAGCTTTCAAAACTAGTTTTCTTCATATATACATCTACAGATACGATAAAACTACTCTTTTCACTTAGGACTAAGACTCTGTAAAACTCATCAAAGTAGATCTCCTCGTAGTGGTGTGTACCAGAATTTATGATCATAACATATACCCTAATTGTGAGTTAAGTGTAATTAATCATTAAGACACAGGCTCGTAGACTATACCAAGCTCCTCTGCTATTCTATAGGCTTCTAGTATTTCATCCCGTGTGGGTCTCCTGGCAATATCAGAGTACATTCTTGGATACTTTGCAACTAGGTGCTCGGGGCGGTATTGATCCATGATGTTTACAAGTGCACGTGGCGTGTTTTTAGCTATCCACTCGAGTATTGGGTGTGTACAGCACTCTAAATGGTTAGGCATAACGAGGTGTCTTATAATCATGTCTCCTGTGTCGTGAGCTCGCTTAATATTTCTTGTTACGACTTCCCAGTAATTTCTCACTTTGCTTAATCTCCAGGCACAATTATTATTACCGTACTTTAAATCAGGTAGCCATATATCAATGAGGTCTTCGAGGAGTATTATTGACTCGAGAGACATGTACATATTACTATTCCACAGTTGAGGCACGTTAATATCTAAGTACTTAAAACTCTCTAAGATAAACGGCAAGTGTGGTGTTGGCTCTCCTCCTACATGATTTATATTTCTAGCACCACGCTTTCTGAGGTGTGTTTGAATACTTGCGAGCTCTTTAGGACTTATTTTCTCGCCTTCACGAGCCCTTACCTGGCTAATATCATAGTTCTGGCAAAAAACACATTTAAAATTACAACCACCATAGAATATAGTACCACTGGGGACTAGTGGGGCCTCCTCTCCCATGTGGTGGAAGAAGCTATGAACTATTATATCTTTATCGACAAGACACACTCCCAGCTTACCTTCAAGTCTTAAAGCTCCACATGCTCTTTCACACAGTTTACAAGGATTCATTAACTTGTAGGCTATTGCTATTTTTACATCTAAGTAGCTGTATTTAGGATTTTCAAGCTTCTCAATGCTTAACTCACCGCTCTTTACAGCTCTCAAGTATTCCGCAAATGTTCGAGAAGTTTTTTCGTGGAGTCTCCATAAATCTTCAAGCTCCAGTTCTCGCAAGTGTGGATTGGTTTCTGCAGGAGTCTTTTTTGCAATAAGAAATTTTGCAGGCTTCTCATTTCTCATAACACTATAATACCACGAAAGCCTCTCTCTAACTACAAGATTAGACCACACACTTAAGGCATCAGGCCTCACGTTCAATAGTGTAATAAACCACTCCATATGTGTTCACAGATAAACAGGTCTTCCAAAATCAATAGTTCTCTTAGAGGCTATTATTGGTTTAAACTAGTCGTTGAGAAGGTCGAGTATTTCCATTAAATTGCTCACAACATACTTAGCGTAATTACATACCTCTCCACAAGGTTTAACAGCTATAGACATTGGCACTATTTTAAACACCTCTATGTCCCACCAACTGTCTCCTATATAAACAACATCCTCTAAATTAAAGTTTAAAGTGTGTGCAAGCTTTTTAACTATATTAGGTTTTTCACGTAATGGAACACGGGGAATTCCTCCTGGCACTAATTCATCGTTAACAAATAGTAGCTCGTTAAATAAACAGAGCTCTATGCCAAGTTCGTTACACACTCTGCGTACAAGTAAGTCTACACCGCTACTAACTACAGCTGGAATATGCCTATTTTTCTTTAACTCCTCAACGACAGTACACGCTTCTCTTTTGATCTTCACGTTTGTGAAAGCTTTTTCTACATCGCTTCTCGTTATTGGAGCACCGTGACTGTGTATCATTAAAGCTATGTCTATAATCATCCAGTCGAGATAAGAGATCAGCCCTCTTTTGTAAAGCTCAGCAAAATACTCGTTACCTTTACTTCCAAAATACTCGTGTAAAACACTCCAACTACTCTCAGCCGTCGTTAAGACACCATCACAATCAAATATAACGAGTTTTCTCGACATATCTCTCGATCACCTCTAAGAGGTCTTTCCACACCGGTTTCTCAATTACCCTTTTAACTAATACTTCTAAGACAACTCTCCCTCTAAATACTCTGACTTTTAACTCTGTATTCTCATCGATGATGAGTCTAATAGTTCTCTTTGATATCTTTACTTGTTTAATGCTTAATCTCTTTTTAAGTATTTCTGCTAATTCTTCAATACTTCTAAGCAGCTCTTCTTCCTTGTTACTACTTCTAGTAGTACTCTCTTTCACATAATAGAGTGCTCTCTCTATAGTTGCTCGCAAATCTTCAATCTCACTATAAGCATTCTTAGCTCTCTCAAGTACTTCTACTAAGACGCCTACACAGCCGCTTAAACGCAAAAAATCAACTAGATCAACAAATTCCCGGGATTCTAGGTAGAATTTTAAATTACGCACGTCTCCATCATACACACTAAACTTGTATTTAGCTTCAGCTTGAAAAATTCGTTTCCTCACCTCGCTGGCCACTTTTACAGGCATTCCATACTCTATGTACTTGTTTAATACGGGGTTTACTAAGCTCCTTAAGAAGTCTTGTTGCAACTCGACTCCCTCCTCATTTATAAACCCCTAGAACTATATTATAGTTCAGCACTATAGGATTGTTAAAAGAGTGTTAGTGTGTTGAGAAACAAGAGACGAGAGGAGCCATATATTAGCGATGTGTATAAGTACAGCGTATATCCCAGAGTTAACTATAAGAACTTAGATGAAGAGATTAGAGTAGGTCAGCAACTAGTAGTAGATATTTATGATGTTGACGATAAAGGCCGTGGTGTAGTTTTCTACAAGGGCAAAAAAGTCATTATATCAAATGCTATGCTAGGAGCAAGGGTGAGGATAAAAATTGTGAGAGTTGAAAAAGACTTTGTAGTAGCTAATGTTCTCAGTGTTCTAAGAGAAACTGATAATGCATATTAGTTAGCCAAAGCTCACAAATAATCATTTACATTTTATAACCTATTTTTCGCAGAAATTCTTTTCTCTCTTTTTTATCCTCACTAGACTCTACACCAAGTGGTGTATACCCATCAACGATTCCGACTATAGCTCTTCCCTGATCTGTCTCAGCCACGATCACTTCAACTGGATTAGCTGTTGCCGCGTATAGTGACACTACTTCCTGGACGTTTTTCAGGTGATTTAATATGTTTATAGGATAAGCGTTTCTAATGAATAATACAAATATATGACCTGCACCGATGTTTAAAGCGGTTTCTACTGCTATTTTAACTAACTCCTCGTCATTACCTTCGTACCTTACAAGTCTCTTACCACTAGCTTCATTAAATGCTAGTCCAAATTTTATCCCCGGAACACTGGTTACAAGGGCTTCATATAAGTCTTCAACTGTCTTTATAAAGTGACTTCTACCAATAATAACGTTTGCTCCTTGTGGAATTTTAACTGGGACTACGTGAAACTTTATATTCACGAAAACCCCCTATAATAAAATTAGATGACGAAGTCTAACTAAAAAATTTCTGGAGAAGTTGCATGCAGGTGGCTTCGAGAATAGAACTACTAGAACAGGTATTTGAGAGCGATAGTTGTGTTCGCGTAGGGGCTTTAAGAATAGTCGAAGAACTATGGAGTATACACGAAGTAAATGCGGCTAGAATTACTATAAATGAACTTGTTGAAGTAGGAGCCGAGAACATTATTAAATACCGTACTAGTGGAAAAGTCCTCTTAGTTACTGCTGAGATACCAGGACTAAGAGTAGTTCTTGGAGAGAATACTTTAAAGAACACTTCAACTATTATTTCACCTAAACCCTCGTACTTAAGGAGGCTATTATTTGTGAAGTGTAGAGGTAGTGTGAAGTGTGAAGTTGTATATGAATTTAAGCCAAGATCACAGGTTCTAGTTTACGAGGGATCCATAGAATTACTGAAGAGTATCGATTACGACTTCATTATATTAGAGTGCGAGGACTATAGGAGAGTAATATTACGTCACGAATTAACACTACCTGTTATTAAGAACGCTATAAAAACAAATAGGAGAAAAAAGAAGAAACAGAGAACTAGAACTAAGAGAAGGCGTAGAAGAGGGAGGTAAAAATGCCTATTCACATAAAAGCCCGTGAAGAGCACATAGCACCTAATATTATAGCCTCAGGAGATCCTACAAGAATAGAACTACTAGCTACTCTCCTAAGTGATGCTAAAGTTGTAAATACACATAGAGGTTTCATAGTTATTACTGGATATTATAAGAACACACGGGTAACCCTAGCTACTCACGGAATAGGAGCTCCTAGCGCAGCAATTGTTTTTGAAGAGCTACACCAACTCGGTGCTAAGAGAATAATTAGGCTGGGAACTACTGGTGGTATTAGAAAAGACACTAGAATAAGAGACATAATAGTTGCCACGGCGGCTGCTTATCCTCAAGGTGGCTGTGCACTAGGACAATACATGCCTGGAGTGTGTGGTGCTACCGGACCTGATCCCAAGTTAACATTCCACATCATGAACACGTTAGAGGAGCATAACATATTGTATAAGTACGGGCCGGTATTTTCAAGTGATGGTTTTTATGCCGAGTCTCCTCAATTCGCGGAAATCATGAGTAAATATGGTATAGTCTCAGTGGAGATGGAGGCAGCAGTACTTTTCGCACTAGGCTGGATGAGAGGTTTCGCGACAGCATGTGTTCTTGTAGTCAGCGATGTTCTCCACGGAGAGGAAGCTGTGAAAGAGTTCTTGACAACAGAGGAGCTTGCAGACGTATTTTTAAAGGTAGGTAAGATTATACTGGATGTGTATGACAGGTACTACAGGGCTGACTAAAATTGTGTTACCCACTATAAGAATATATGACACTCTAAGTAAGGAGGAAAGTGAACTTAAGCCTGTAGAGCCAAATATTATTAAAATGTATGTTTGTGGTCCTACAGTCTACGACTATACTCACATAGGTCACGGAAGGCCATATGTTGTATACGATGCTTTCAAGCGATATTTAGCACTTAGGGGTTACACTGTTATACATGTAATGAACATTACAGATATAGATGACAAAATAATAAAAAGATCAGCTGAGGAGAAACGAGATTGGAGAGAAATAGTTGAAGAGTACACTAAAGACTACTTAGAAGCGCTTAAGGCATTAAGGGTTAGCGTAGATCATCATCCTCGCGTTACAGAACACATAAAGGAGATCGTGGAGTTTATATCGGTGTTAATAGACAAGGGCTACGCATATGTAGCACCCAGTGGAAGTGTGTATTTTGAAGTAGATAAATACGAGGATTACGGCAGACTCTCAGGCAGACTTGAAAAAACCTTATGGAGTCAGGAACAGGAGTTTCTCGGCGAGAAGAAAAAACCATATGATTTTGCTCTATGGAAAGCCAGTAAACCTGGAGAACCATACTGGGAGAGTCCATGGGGTAAGGGAAGACCAGGATGGCACATAGAGTGTAGTGTAATGAGTTCTAGGTATCTTGGTGAGAGATTCGATATTCATGGTGGAGGAACAGATCTTATATTTCCACACCATGAAAATGAGAGAGCGCAGAGTGAAGCTTTCTTCGGTGTAAAACCCTGGGTTTCGGTGTGGATGCATGTGGGCTTAGTAATGGTGGGAGCTGATAAAATGAGTAAAAGCCTAGGTAACATTATACCATTAAGAGATGCATTAAAGAAGTGGAAGCCAGAAGTACTCAGATTATGGTATCTTCACGTACACTATAGAAAACCACTTTACTTTTCAGAGGAGAATATTGAGAGTACTAAGAGACTCTGTGAGAGAATAAACTCGGCTTACAGGCTTGTGGAGAGGCTTCACAGAGAGGCTAAAGAGCTCCACTATTTAAACAACAGGGATCTTAATATTCTTAAACAACTTATAGATCTAAACTCAAAGTTCCACAGGGCTCTTAGCAGCGACTTCAATACTCCAGAAGTACTTGCAGTAATAAGTGAGCTTACATCTATAATTTACAGAGAAGTACAATATAATCCTAAATACATGTTAACTTCACTTTCACTAAAATTGTTTAGATTATTTAACAGCGTTTTCGGCGTGCTCGAAGAAGAATCTGAAAGAGCATTAGAAATAGAACCTTTAACAGAAGAGTTAATGAAAATTATTGTAGAGACTCGCAGAGAGCTTAGAAAAAGAGGTTTATACGACTTATCAGATCGCCTGCGCGAGGACTTATCTAGAATAGGTATACAGTTAATGGATAAAGGCCTCGAAACTACGTGGATTATTAAGAGAAAACAGCAATCCTAGCTCTTCTGTACATTTTTCACTATTTCAGATCCAAGGTTCTTTATGTCATCAATAGATGTGATAGAAGAAAGTTTCTTCGGCAACAAGTAAAGCACTACTCTATTAGTTTTTTTATCAAGCACTCTCAATAAGTCTTTTTTCTCAAATACATATATGTCTAATAATTCTATTCCATGTTTACTCAAATCCCTCTTAAGCACTTCAGTGAGAGATTTAGGCATTGTTTAACCCCTAAATACTTATCTGATCCTAATTATGTTTAATTAATTTATTACTTAAAAAGTATTTCAAATTAGCGTGGTTATTTTGAAGAAATTATTGCTGAGATTTAACGACGAGTGTCTTAGTGTTGAGTACTCGGGAGAGTTAATACGCTTGATAGGTGAGAATTTCTCTTTTGAGTTTAGACAGCGCGTAATTATTTTGAGAAATGCTGGTAATGTAGGGGTATATTCGATTAGAGGTGGTCGTAAAAAAGTAATTTATGCTAAATATTACGGTAGATTACTATCATGCTCGGAGCCTGGAGAACAGGTTAGAGACGAGGTATCAACACCTCTTTTTACTGCTCGTGTAACTAGGTGTGCACTTGGTACATATCTGACAATATCATTTTCAGGCGTGTTTCTCGTAGACTACGCTGTCATTAGCAGAGACCTAGTAGGGCTTCTCATGCCGGGTAAGAGGGAAGTATATGTAGAGGTGTCTGGTGGTGTCATAACAATGTACTTGGTTTAAGCTGATGGAGATATTATTGTCGCACGTTTAGGAAACTGCCCTCTTATAGCGAGTATAGCTGATTCCACGTCGAAGCCCGATGTTATGATGACTTCAATGCCTGTTTTAAAAGAAAAAGTGCTCATTGAGAGGATCTTACCGTAAACTCCACCAGTAGCATCAATTGGTGAGGTGTTTTTGAGAACTTCTAGCACGGAGTTTAAATTTTCAGGTGTTATTTTACTAATTAACTCAGCAGTACTGCAAGTTTTAGGATTACATGTGAATATTCCGCTGACATCTGTAAGTAGAACTATTCGAGATGGCCTAATGTGTTCTGCTAAGAGCTCAAAGATCTTTTCAGTAGATAAGACCACAACTCCTACTTCGCTTAAAACGCACTCTCCATATACTACTGGAATAATTTTATTTTCTAACAACACCTCAATAGGTTTAGTATAGACTTCGAAGCCCTGTTTACTCATATATATTATTGAGCTCGGCTGTATACTTGTAGCCCGCACTCCACTCTCAACAAGATAATCAACAAGCATTCTATTGAGAGATCTAGTAGCCTGGTGGCACTTTACAAGGAGGTCTAGAGGAGGCTTATTGCGATATTTTAAAACAGCATAGTGGGCAAAGCTACCCCCGCCATTACCTAGAATTAAGGGGATATTCTCTTTTACCTCGTGTACTATTTTAATAAGGACACTCAGTGCTCGTGAATTAACTTTAACAGGTTTATCCTTATGCGTGATAAAACTACCTCCAGCTTTTACAAAAACAACTCCCATAGCAAACCCTATCCTGGTAGCTATTAATGTTGTAAAAACTAATTAAGGAGATTTTAGCTAAAAATATTCGTGTGTAGTTAGAGTAGAAGATATCTCTGTACTCACCACCGATAGGAACTGGAGGTTTAGAGATGAGTTATCTCTACATAGTTAAGTATATAGCGAGAGTGTTCTCAATAATGCAGAAAACAATATCTGCTAGAAGGAAACCCGTAATACTGATAATAGTAACTATATTAGTATTTTGGTTAACCCTGTCTGGCTGGAACTACTATGATGTAAGGTACTTTTTACGCTGGTATGAAGAGTACTTTAAGCCAGGTAGAATACTGGATGTTTATACTAGTCAAGATCCCACTTTTAAAGCCGCATATCCACCACTAGCTATTTTAATATTTACAGTAATGTATCACTTAGCTACTACACTGTCTCGCGATATAGTCGTGCAGATCTTTATAACTAAACTACTACTAGTAGTGGGCTTTTACTCAACATACATAATACTAACTAAGAAATATGGTGAAATAGCCGGTTACTTATGGGTCATAAATCCCCTAGTCTACGTGATTATCTCCACATTTCAATTCGACCTCATAATAACACCACTATTACTCCTCGCACTATACTACCTAATTGAAGAGAGGAACTACTACTTGTACAGTGTACTAATAGCTCTTTCAGCTCTTGTTAAACAAATAATAGCACTCCTACTCGTAGTTCCACTAATACTGCTTATTAAAAAGAGGAATTATACGACATTATTCAAGTATATTCTAGTAATAGTACTTATAGCAATGCCAATACTACTCCCATTCTTTATTAGAGATCCCTGGGGATTTATTGAGAAGGTTGTTTTATTTCACATGAAGAGACCTCCACAACAATTAAGTATATGGGCTATACCATACTATTATGTAGCATATAACCTATACGCTGTGCCCTCTATATTTACCAATATATGGTTCCCTTGCTTTATTGTATACTTGATTTTTATCATATTTATGAGTTTTAGAGAGAAAATTTATGATGAAGGGTCTTACATGTTAAAATATACTATTCTCGTAGCAAGTGGGTTTTTTATAATTAGTAAAGTAGTTAATGTTAACTATTACTCGTGGTTTCTGCCTGTAATTATAATATTATTGAGTAAACTTCGCTGTGAAGTAGTAGTATACAAGAATGCTATTAGAAACTACATCTTCGCGTTTTTATGGATCTCTAGCTATGGTTTCTTCGCCTCATTTGCACCTATAATTGCAGGAGACCCGCTTTTCATATTTGAAGATTGGTGCTGGATTCCTCCAGAGATACTGTATTTAAGTATACAAGGCTTAGGTTTTTTTGCACAATCTTCAATGTCTTTAATATTGTACATAAGATCAACACCTGTCTTAAAGGAGTTTTTTGGTATTTTGTCTAGAACGCACTATTATGTATTAATAATAATTGTAGCTATTCACACCGCATTTCACATATACTTAGTTAAGTTAGCTTTGAGATTCTTAAACTCTGGGAGAGGGAATAGTGTGGTGTTATTATCTCGGTTTTTAATGAGAAGTATGTAGAGAGTGTGAGTTTAAATGCTAGTGTTTTTAGGACTGGGCTATTCGTTGAGACACATAACTCTAGAAGCTCTCGAAGTATTAAAATCTGCTGATATAGTCTACGTAGACACGTACACTTCGATGTACGAAGATCCGTTAGATGAAATTAAACAATTCAATCCCAGCGCGAAGTACGTCTATGCTTCTCGAAGAGATCTTGAAGGGCCTTCAATCGACGGCATTATTAACGAGGCTAGGTCTAAACTAGTTGTCATAGCAGTACCCGGAGATCCATTTATTGCCACCACACATGATGCGCTCTGGATTAGTGCCATAAAGAGTGGTGTTAAAGTTAAAGTAGTAAACGGTCTTTCATTTATAACCATGGCTTATAGTAGGCTGGGATTACAGTCTTACAAATTCGGTAAACATGTAACTTTAGTGCATCCATCGCTCTTTAAATCATATAGTACAGTAGACACCATATACGGCAACTTGGAAAGAAATCTTCACACAATAGTTCTACTAGATTTGCAAGTCGAAAAAGGCTATGCAATGACTATCAATGAGGCTGTTCAAGTACTTTTAGAGCTAGACTATAAGGGCCAACTAGGAGAACAGCTGGCGATCGGAGTAGCGAGACTTGGTTGGAGAGATGAAAAAATATGTGCTAGTAAATTAAAAAATCTTGTTAGTTTTAAGTATCCTCCACCACCACACAGCTTAGTTATTGTCTCTTCACGCTTAGATCCTATTGAAGAGGAGTTTATTAAAATGTGGTCTTCTACGTGTTAGCTTCTCTCAAAAATATTTAGAACATCTTTATGTTCTAGAAGGCGAGCTCCAAGGACTTTCTCCATATAGCGTAATGCGTACTCATGATCTTCACTACTAAACGCGGTTACAGCGTCTTTAACCACTATTATATTAAATCTCTCGTAAAAAGCATCTATAGCAGTGTGTAACACACAGATATGTGTGTGAATACCAGTTAAAATAACGGTGTCAACACCGAGATCTCTGAGAACACTACTAAGACCAGTATCTCTAAAACCACTATAAGACCTCTTGTAAAGTACAATGTCTCCTTGCCCCGGTTTAAGCTCATCTATAATAAACGCCTCTTCACTGTCTTGCATAGCGTGAGGACCCCACATACTAATTTCTTTGTCAAAAACGTAGTGCCTATCAGCTAAATATATTACTGGAATATTCTTTTCACGAGCTTTAGCTACTAGGGCTCTAATCGCGGGTATTATTTCAACAGCGGTGGGGCTCTTTAACCTACCATACACAAACTCCTTTAACATGTCAATAACAAGTAGAGCAGGTCTCATGTTTATCACCTCTCCTAGTTAACTTAATAAGAGTGAAAATAAAATTTCTTAATGGTGATGAGCGACACCGGTTCTGAGTCTTTTGTGAAGAGCCGTGTGAGGGCTGAGATTTAGAGAGATATCACTATATTTTTAAACTAGTATCGTTGATCACGTCCTTGTAATCAATATTACTAGTAAGTATGCCTATAGTTGATATATATCTATACATACGCACTTATATTTATAAACTCGCACTATTCTTAACTTTTTTACAGGTGGTAGACGTGGCAGAGCACACGCCCTATGCATCTCTATATGAAAACGACCCTGTTTACCAAATGGCCGTAAAACAGTTACGCGAATCTGCTAGTATACTTGGACTCTCAGATGATGTTGTAGAGACTTTAAGACACCCTGAGAAACTCATACAAGTAAAGATCACCATTAGGAGGAATAATGGAAAACTAGAAACGTTTCTTGGCTGGAGGAGTCAGCATAATAATGCTCTTGGACCATACAAGGGTGGTATTAGGTATGCTGAAACTGTAACACCAGGTGAAGTAGTAGCTCTGTCAATGTGGATGACTTGGAAGTGTGCACTAGCAGGTCTTCCATATGGTGGTGGTAAGGGCGGTGTGAGAGTTAATCCTAAAACGCTAAGCTCTCGTGAACTCGAAGAACTCAGTAGAAAGTACTTCGCCGCTATTGCGAGAGAAGTTGGACCCGACATAGACATACCAGCACCAGATGTAGGTACTAATCCACAGATTATGGGGTGGTATTTTGATGAATACAGTAAATTAGCGGGATATCCGGCATGGGGTGTAATTACAGCTAAGCCTGCGGAGCTCGGAGGCCTCTACGTCAGAGTAATTTCAACAGGTTATGGCGTTGCACTCTCAGCTAGAGAAGCAGCTAGAAAACTATTTGGCGGGCTAGAAGGTAGAACAGTCGCTATTCATGGTTTTGGTAACGTTGGTATATATGCAGCTAAATATCTCGCTGAGTGGGGTGCTACTGTAGTTGCTGTTAGTGATAGTAAAGGTTATGTTTACAGCCCAAAGGGTCTAAATGTAGAGAAGGTTATGGAGGTAAAAGCAGAGACAGACACAGTGATAAATTACAGAGAAGAGGGTGTAAAGGTCTCTAATAACCACATGGAGCTCCTCGAACTACCCGTAGACATACTAGTACCTGCAGCAATAGAAAACGTCATTACGAAGGATAATGTTGAGAGAGTTAAGGCAAAACTTATTGTTGAGGGTGCTAATGGTCCTACTACTCCAGAAGCAGATAAAGTTCTACATGAGAGAGGTGTTGTAGTCGTGCCCGACGTGTTAGCAAATGCTGGTGGTGTAGTAATGAGCTGGATTGAGTGGAGTCATAATAGAATGGGGTGTTTCTTAACAGATGAAGAGGCGATCTCAAGATTAGACAAAATGATGACATTAAACTTTAATAGAGTATTTGATGAGTGGCAAAAGAAATACTCAAATTATCCAATGAGAGTTGCTGCTTATGTTATCGCTATTGATAGAGTAGTAAAGGCGATGAGGCTTAGAGGGTGGATCTAGGAATTATCTTCGCCTCTTATACACCACAACACCATTTTTTCTTCTAATCTCCTCAACTCTATGTATAGGTATGATTTCACCTTGCACTATCATAGAGCCTCTGCGAATATCTGTTATTAAACTACCTGGTATAGGCCGTAAGAACTCCTCACTGTTCTCTCTATGTCTGATAAAAATCATGTACTCGTCCTTAAAGCCTCCAAAAACAATTCTCTTCAACCACTCTTCTATTTCACCTCGCTTTCTACCACACAAACTAATAACCCTCGCAGTAACCATAGATAAGTGTTTTAAAGTAACCTCTTATACTATTACATAGCGTCTAAAAGTATAGATAATTACTACTTGGTGTTTCCCTATGAAGAGGAGGATTCTAGGAACACTACTCATAGTGATAGCGCTAGTGATTATGGCGACATATACGTACCTGCTCTTCTTCACTGAAATAACTATGCAGTTACGTGTCTTGAGATTAACTGTATATATAATGGTAATGATGTTGCTCGCGATTTTAATCGCTACAGGTTACATGTTTCTGAGAACTCCTAGTTTCTCAATAACTCTGCCAGATACGAGTGAAGACGAGGAGAAATGCTCTTGTAAAAATACCACCTAGTTTTTCTCACTTCTCCCGATAAGCTAACCTCATAGTAATAAACTTTAAGAAGTCTTTGGCTTCTCTACATATGCTCTTTGAATATTCAAGGGCGTTTAAAGCCTCACTAACATACTTGTCTATTAATTTTTCACTATAATTCAGACTTCCAGTGGCTTCGACTATTTCACGTACTCTATTTATATGTAAATCATTTATTTGCTGAGACTCTAGAACTTCGTAGACGTTTCTCAAAAATTTTCTCTCAGCTTCTTCTGCAAGTTCATAGGCTTTAACTACAAGGAGGGTTTTCTTCTTACCTTTAACATCACTACCAGCAGGTTTACCAGTAACTTGAGGGCTACCATAGAGGCCTATTATATCGTCTCTAATTTGAAAAGCTATACCAGCTGGTATGGCATAGCGAGATAAATCGTCAAGGATCTTAGCGTGGTCAACGACACAAGCTAAAGCTCCTAGGTGCAGTGGTAGTTCAATAGTATATGAAGATGTCTTTAACTTATATACGAGAAGAACGTCTTTCTCAGAGATCTCGGCTAGAGGTAGTTGAGATAATATTACATCTAAGAATTGACCATATGCGACTTTTCTCAGCCCTCTACTATAGGTTTTTATTAGTTCTCGGATTACATGGGTAGGTATACGGGGTGCTACTAGTAACCCCACTGCACACGCTTCTAAAAAATCACCTAGTGTAATAGCTTGTGAAATTCCATAATGTAAGCACTCTCTCCACCCCTGCTCTATACACCTCTTAGTGAATGTTACATGTGCTGTAGGTCCTCCGCGCCTCAGCTCATCCTTATCCATTATATCGTCGTGTATTAGTAAGTAACTTTGGAGGAGCTCTATGGCCGCTCCAAGATCGAGCACTCGATCAATTTCTTCTAGGCTACAGCCAGCGCTCCAATAGCCAGCTACTATTAGTAGTGCTCTAAGCCTCTTACCTCCTCTCAGGGTGAACTCTTCTCCAACTCCTACTAGTTCCTTTGTTCTTGGAGATTCTTGAAGTGCTTCGCAAGTGATTTCCCTAAAAAAATCTTGTAAGCGAGCATTTAT
Organism: uncultured Thermosphaera sp.; assembly: GCA_964564855.1. Lineage (GTDB taxonomy): Archaea > Thermoproteota > Thermoprotei_A > Sulfolobales > Desulfurococcaceae > UBA285. Next base: position 23,598 of record CAZMCE010000013.1, read on the forward strand.
ACTGGAAACTACTAAGTTGAGGAGGTCTCTATAGTCGCGTTGATCAATATTTGTAGTCAAATTCTAGCACCTTCTTTCACTTTAACACTTAGATTTTATAAGTTCTCTCAATTCTCTTATAACTTCTAAGTTCCTATGTTCTTTGCTAAGCAGCTCCCAGAATACTCCTCTTGGTTTATAACCTCTAGGTTCTACTCTTACTAGTCTTGTTGGTGTAGCAAAGTAGTCTACGCTTAAATCATGTAACTCTAGGGGTATTTCATCTACTAATTGTACGTCATGTATTGTAGTCACTACAGGGGTGCTTTCTGAGATTACTCCAAGTTCTCGTAGAATAGCATACTCTAACTCAGCATAACCACCACCTTTACCAAGTCTCACACCGCGCTTATCTACAGCTACACACCCTGTAACTACAAGGTCTATTAGCGGTAGATCTCTTAACTTTACTAGTGAGCCGTATTTAAAAGCTCCACTAATAGTGGCGGCATAGCTCAACTTACTTGAAGGTATACTTAAAGGATTTAGTAGTATAAATCCACTTTTAAGCCTAGGTGAAGCCATTATAATGGTTTTTCCATCACTGAGAGCTTTAAATCTCAAATAGTACTGAGGAGAGTCGGGATTAGCTTTAATAACACTAGCCCTCATCCACTCTTTTAACTGAGTAATTCTCTCAGCTGCTCTATCAGCACCTTTGAAATTCGGTATTCTCCCAAAAACAGGTCGTGGAAATACTGCTATGTTACTCTCTTCCATTATTCTCCATATCCTCTCTCTAATTGAGACTTTTACGTTGTCAATACTCTTAGACTTCATCATTTAATAATACCATTTATCTTGTAGAGTAAAACGTATTTTATTTTTACCTTCTTTCTAATATACAGGGTGTAGTGTTTTGAAATCAATATTACAAATAGCTTTAGACCTCGAGGAGCTTGTTAAAGCTGTTGAAATAGCTACAAAGGTCTCATCAACGTTTAAGTGTGAGAATATATGGTTAGAAATAGGAACACCTCTACTTAAATCCTGGGGTAAGATCGCTGTGAGATCTATTAAAGAGCTGACTAAGTGCTTTACTGTAGCTGACACAAAGACTATGGATGTCCCACTACTAGAAGCTAGAATAGTGAAGAGTGCAGGTGCAGATGCTTTTACTGTACTTGGAGTAGCAGACGAAGAGACACTAGTAGAAGCTGCCACTGCGAAGAGAGAACTTGATATACTACTCATTGTAGACTTAATTAGTAGTAAAGATCCCTACAAGAGAGCACTTGAAGTAGCTAGGTATGAGCCTGACATAGTACTCTTCCATGTAGGTATAAGCGTGCAGAGAGCTCGTGGTGTTAGCGTGGTGAAACTAGTTGAAGAAGCTGTTAGAGTAAAAGAAGAAGTGGGAGTTAAAGTAGCAGTAGCTGGAGGACTTAAACCAGGCACTATAAAGCCTATAGTTGAACGTGGAGTTGACATTATAATTGTAGGCTCAGCTATAACCTCAGCTAAAGACCCAGTAGAAGCTACACGTATTATTCTAACTGAAATGAGTTCTATCTAAATATCTTTCAGGCTTATTAGTAACTTCTCTAAAAACCACTACACCTACCACAGTGAACAGCTATTTTGCCACATCAACAAAAATATTTAAGTGCACTTACACCACACTCAAAGTAAGCTTAGAAAGAACTTCTTGCAAATGTTACTCGCGAAAG
>CAZMCE010000014.1:0-23556 GCA_964564855.1 uncultured Thermosphaera sp.
TCTATATCGTGTAGTTTAAATCCAAGTATTATCGTGCCCACATAGCCGAGTATTAGTAGTATAGCCGCGACTATTATAATGAAAAACCCTCACGATAACTACTAAGTAGTACTCCAATAATCATTAGTATAATGCCCTAGAACAGTACAATATATTAACGTACTAGCTGTTCTAAACTCAGGGTTTAACTTTCCGATTTTACGAACTCCCTGTATAACACTGCTGGTCTAAGTTGTCCTGTGAAGAGTGCCGGGAAAAGACTAGTTATTAATATCATACCGCCTATACCTATAATTGGAGACGCTATAATGAGAAAGAGAGCGTCTTCTCTCATGAGTCTCTATGCTTCAGCGTAGCTGGATCTACCAGTAGTTGAGAGAGTCGGTTCAACACCACACTAGATCTAGTATTACCATAAATTTAAATTTTAAATCCTTACACACGAGCTCTCAATTCAACTGTAAAGTACTGTAGCTCAAGGTCAGTATTCAATGGACTCTTCACTACTCTGCGAGTACAGCCCTCTTCATCCCAGTTAAGAAGTATACTCACTAGCTAAGTCTAATAAGTCTAAATATCATTACTTATAACAATCGATAGATCCGAGTTAAAACTGCTAATTAACGAGGTAACTAGAACCAGCGTTTGCGCTGATTATAGAAGCCTATAATCGCTAAGATCGCGCAGAGCGGAAGTATCACTGTAAAATCTATGCCGATTATAGTTAGCCCCTTGTATACCATGAGCACTCCTGTAGCGGTCATTACTGCTGATAATAGTACCCGGCTAAACGCAAAGAACATTAGAGTTAGGACGACTACTAGTGCTACGAAATGATATGAATTATTTACTAAAATAGATGCAAGTATATACGCCGCTACTAGAGAAATTGAAAATCTAAGTAGAATAAACCCTAGTGCAAAGCCCACTAATAAACCTAAGAGAAGTAATATTACTGATAGCGCCGAGCTCCCCCAAGCCGCGTAGCTATATTTCCACACTATATAACCCAGAAAAGCACCAAAAACTATTGATGAGAGTATTCTTGATAACTGAATACCCCAGAAAGTCAATATAGTCCCTAGTATGATCATAAAGATACATGCTGGTATATCTATTACATTATTCACTCTGAACACCAATATACATTAAAATAGACACATACTTAATAAATTACATCTCTCACCCTACTGAATTTTTATTAGAGCACTCTCAAGTAAATAATCTTTAAGAGTACAAAGGAATACTTATATTTGTCCTCGATCTTCAGGTGAAAGTTAAAGCTTATATCTCTGTATACCCTTACTTATTTTTTCAAATACGGTGTTGTGTGTGGTAATAGAAATTGTTAAGGTCTCTAAGTCTTTTGGTAGAATAAGAGTTTTAGATAGCGTCTCTTTTACTGTTAATAATAGTGAAGTTGTAGGCTATGTGGGGCTTAATGGTGCGGGCAAGACCACGACTATTAGAATAGCTGTGGGAGTCCTCCCACCAGATAGTGGTGATGTACTTATTGATGGTTACTCTGTTACTATGGATAAGAAGAAGGCTTCAAGAATTGTTGGATGGGTTCCCGAGTTGCCAATATTCGAGTCTGAATTTAAAGCTCTAGACTATTTTACTTATCTAGCAGGCTATTATGGGATCTCTGCTAGTGAGGCTAAGAGACTTGGTAGAGAACTACTAGAAAAATTCGGACTTGGAGAAGCCATGTACAGGAAGCTCTCAGAGTACTCACAGGGTATGAAGAAGAGGTTTGCACTAGCTGTTTCAATGATTAATGACCCGCCAAATTTTATTTTTGACGAAGTCCTCAACGGACTTGATCCTCGAGGCATAGCTTTCTTCAGAGAATTAGCTGTTGAGTTTAAAAAACAGGGTAAAGCTGTACTCTTCTCCTCACACATTCTCAGCGAAGTTGAGGGTATTGCTGAGAGAGTGGTCTTCATACACAGAGGTAGGATTATTGGTGTGTATAACATGGAGGAGATCAGGTATAAGGCTAGGCCAGTACTTGAAATAATGTTAGCAAGACTCGACAATACCGTGTTTAAACTACTAGAGAAGTATGGCGAGCCCTCTATTATAGGTGAGCGCAAAGTCTTATTAAGAGATCCTAGAGTTGACAGTAGTGTTGTGATCTCTGAGCTCGTGAATAGTGGTGTTAGTGTATTAGAGGTTAAGAGAGAAGAGAAGAGTCTTGAAGAATTCTTTTTCAGCTTAATTAAGAGAGCTGAGAGTGATCAACTTTGAACCCTGTCCTATACGACTTTAAGCGTGGTGTATTAAGAATTTCAGTCATAGTTACACTAGTAATTTTCATATTAGCAGGTGTTGGTGTAGCATATGCAATATTAGCATTTATAGCAACTATGCCTAGTCCTCAACAACAAGTAGTATACTCTTACATAGATACTAGTACAGGGGAGTTTAAATTAGAAGTCCTGCTACTAGACCCTGATCTCAGACCTATAGGGGGCGAGATCTCGTATAAACTCGGCTATTACAACACAACTACACTGAGAAAGCTTCAAGAAGACTTACAGTTAGGTAAAATCACACCTGAAGAATATCAAGAGGAGTTTGAGAGATTACTGAGAATTATAGATGAGGATGTAGTGAGAAGTAGTGGTGAGAGAGTAATTATTACTAAGAATCTCGGAGAGGCTACTATTGGAGATCTTAGCTATAAGCTCTACATTAACGTAACAACAGTCTATGGAACAACAGTTCAAGTCGTTAAAACAGGTACTGGAGCACTGTATCTTCCACTAGAAATTAATGGTAAAACAGTTCACGTCTTAGTCTCAACTCCAAGCCCCTTTGCTATTAGTAATATTCGAGCCGCTAAAGATGTTATCACTATCACTACTCCTCAAGAAGCATTAGTAACTACGTCTAGTACTAGTGCTGTTGTCTCAGGAGTTGTTGTAGGAGTAATAGAGATGAGAAGTCCAGGTATTGTGTCAACATCTCTCTACGCTGTGGGCTATGAGAAATCTGTGCTCATAACATCTCTGTATAGTTTCGAAGATAGAGAGTTCTCTGTTTATGTTGAGAAACTTAACGTTACCGAGTTACCCCAAACTCTGAGTATTAATGACATTGAGAAGTACTTTGAACACGTTGGTGTAGTGCGTAGCGGTATTAGTATCTTAGAGTTAAATACAACTTTGCTCGAGAGATCACTGAGACCTGTACAACCCTCTCTATATGTGCTACTAGTTTCGCGTAGTGATAATAGTTCTATGTACGCTGTAATGAGAACTAGTATTACTCCTCTACAAGCCGGGGTAACTAGGAGAATAGTATCTACGCAAATAGTTGGATCAGTTGGAGTTAGTCTCTTTATCACGTTCTTCCCAGTAGTAGTGCTCTATCTTGTCTATGTTTATGTTGCTAAGCCAAGGGTTCAGGGTGCACTTGAATTTGTATTAGCGAGACCTATTACTAGACTTGAGCTCTACACTACGAGATATTTTGCTGGTGTATTAGTAGTTCTCGTGGCGACGGCACTTTTTTATACTGCTCTAGTATTATCAGTTTACTTCTTCACAAGAGTACTATTAGACCTCTACCCGAGTATACTACTCTACACTGGGCTCTCACTATCGCTCGTAGCATTTTACTCGCTTTGCTATATGCTCTCAACACTTACTAGTGGTACTAAATATATTGTGGTCTCTGTTATAGCTTACATGGTATTTAGTATTTTGTGGAGTCTACTAGTATACTTAATTATCATCTCACTGAGAGGTTTTGGGCTAGGACTTGCTCAAGAGCTTATGAGAGCACAATATATCTCTTATTACTTCACACCACTAGGAGTATACCACTTCATGCAGTACTACTACACAGTATACGTGACAGAAGAGACTATTTCAACTGTAGAGAGCATAGTTAACCCGTGGCTTATAGGTCTTAGCACAACAGCATGGATCATTATACCGGCAATACTAGGATGGCTTGTATTTAAAAAGGCTAATCTAAGTGGTTGACATTAATTCTAAAATCTCCTAGTTAAAGAGATCTTAGAGTTTTTAATGAGACTATTAGTGGAGAGTGCAGTAATTTTAAAGTGAATTTATAAGACTTTGTTCTCTTCTAAGAATTCTCTTAGTAACTTAAAGCCATTTACTAATTCTTCTTCATCCATAGTTACAAATGTTATTCTCAAATAGCCTTTGCCGGCATTACCAAATATAGAGCCAGGTAACATCACAACGCCCTTGTTCTCAGCTAGTTTTAGCGTGAAGTCGAGATCACTTAACCCCAGCTTCTCAAGATAGGAGGTCATGTCTGGGAATAAGTACATGCTTGCTCTAGGCTTGTGTAGTCTAGCTTCTGGTATTAGTTTCTTAAACGCCTCGTAGGCAGTATCACGTCTCTTCTTGTAAACTGGTAGTACTTCTCTCAAATATTTCTCTTTAAAGCCCTCTTTAAGATAGTAATATGCTAACCACTGCATAGGTACTGGTGCTACTATTCCAAACATGGCTTTAAGCTTCACAAGATCTTCTATAATGTCACGTGAACCATAAATATAGCCTAATCTACCACCGGGTATTGCTAAGTCTTTGCTGAAAGAACCCACAACTACGAGGTAATCTAGTGAAGGAGCATATTTTTCAAGCCACACGTGTTCACCTTCATAAATTAAGTGCTTATATGCTACGTCGTAAATAATCCACACCTTCTTCTCGTATGCAACATCAATAATAGTCTTCGCTACTTCTAGGTCTACTATGCGGGATGTCGGATTATCTGGGCTGGCGAAAAGTATAGCTTTAGATTTGCTTAATTTCTCTTTAACACACTCAGGATCTGGATTAAATTCTCTATCAAAACTCTGGTTACAAGTCTCAACTCGTAGTCTAGCAAACGCGATGTGATCCCAGTACACGCTGTAACAGGGGTCTAGTAGTAGTATAGTGTCGCCCTCATCTAATAGTGTTAGTGTAGTGATAAGAAGCGCTTCAGCGCCGCCAGTAGTAATGACGATCTGATCTAGTGATACATCTATATTACCATATTTCTTTAAGTCTTCTGATAAAGCTTCTCTCAGCTCTACTAATCCCTGAGTCGGCATATATCTGAAGTGATTGTAGGGATCTCTCTTAACCATCTCCATAAAGTATTCTAGTGCCTCACGACTTGGAGGTAAGCCGGGTTGACCTGCAGTATAATCGTATACTCTAAAACCTCTTCTCCACAATTCATGTGCTTTTGCTATTAGAACTCTATGAGGATTTAAAGGAATACTACTTACACGTCTAGATACTCTATTCAAATACATATCACCAGTATAAGTAAAGAAAAGATGAAGTTTTAAAAAGCTAGATTAGGAAAGCAGATATTCAACCATTCTCCTATATTCTCTTAGCCTAGTTAAAGCCTCATTAAAGTAATCTAAACCCTCTTCTGTAACCCTATATATTTTTCTAGCAGGGCCTTTCTCATCGACTTCCCAGCTCGAGGTAATAAATCCTCTTTCTTCAAGCATACTTAGAATGGTGTACACAGCTGAAGCCGGTATATCGAGACCTATCTCTTCTTTTAACTTATTGCGCACATCTACACCTCTCAACGGTTCCTTACTGAGAATTTTTAATACTAGTAAGTGTAATAGTCCACGAAACGGTGTGTAGCCAAAACGTGGTCTAAAGCGTCGTGGACAGTGCTCTTCGCGATGTTCAAACGACTCATAGTGATGTTCGTGAAATTCGTGTCTACACATGTCTCTCTCACCTAATAATTAAGTATCTTTGTAGAGCTTATAAATTTTCTAATCAAACAAATTACTTAACTAAACATAAGATTAGAATTATAGTTGTGGTGGCAACGTGAAAAGTGAGTTTTAAATGTATGTAAGAGTACCTAGTAGGCAGGAGTCAGAAAAGTGTGAGCTGAGATTGTGAGAGCTCACTTAGCCTGTTTAATATGTATTTTAGTGCGTCTTGTAACACCTGGTTGTTATCGTAGTTTCTGAGAACTTCTTGTAACTCATTTTTACTCAGCTTTTTCATCTCTCTAACCTTCTCGATCATTAGTGGCATAGCTCTCACAATGTTATCTATAATTGTAATTGTAGCTGCACGGGCTGTTCTCGAGAGTGGATTTAAGTCTATAGCTATAACAGTCTTACCTATTTTTCTTAACGCTTCAGTTCTATCACCATCTTCAAGAGGAACTAGTACAACATCTGCTATTAGTATTCCACGAGGACTAACCCTTCTCCTCTCACTAAAGAGCTCTGGTATAGTAGCTGAAGAGTCTTCACCAACACCTAAAACTTCATCAGCACCGTGCTCTCTAAGCCACATGGCAATAGCCTCTTCTCGCTCACGGGTTCTATAAAATAAATTCACTTCTATCTTAGCATTAACCTCCTTAGCGAGCTTAACTACCTCGCTGGGTACGAGAGCAGCTGTATTACCGTTTACTGATATAACAGGGTACTTAGCTAAGAGTAAAGTGGCTACAGCTGCTTCAATAGCTCTTATTGCAAATGGCTGTGTTGACTCCCCTATGAGGTAGTCAAAACACTCGCCACGACCGTGAGCTATAAGCCCCTCTAGTGCTACTAGTCCTCGTTTAAACCCCTCAACTATTTTTTCTCTAATTAGTAAACTAGTTCTTCTTGGATGATTTGGTGGAATCCACAATGTGGACACCAATTGGCGATATAGTCGAGTAGTAGGCTTTTAATCTTCTAGCTCTTAGCTCTGATATTAGCTCGTCAATAAATTCTTTCTCACACCATATAACTAGTGCTGACTTCTTTAAATAGTAGTCTATAATTCCCCTTAGATCTCTTAGTATTTCTCTTACTCTATTATAATTAAAGAGTCTACTAGTAAAGAGCCTTGAAGACTCAAAAAATACTTCTAAGTTCTGGGCTTCTAGAACTCTCTCTAGTAGTTCCTCACCTTCTACTAAAAGCTCTCTACTCATTCTCGAAAGCATTTGACTAGTAGACTCTCCAATACCCAGCTCTACTAGCACTAGATCTATTCTACTCTTAATCGGTATCTTATATGCAATACCAATACCGGGGGCTCCAGGCTTAGTTCTCACTATGAAACCCCCCATATACTCTGCTATAACGTCTCCAAGACCAGTTCTATACTTAACTTCAAGTATGTGAGCATGTTGTAGTGCTCTTAGTAGAGGCTTACTAGTTGCACTATAGGCTATTAGGCTGTGTGATATTAATAATGCAGCTGAGAGTCCAAAACCAGACCCGAGATTAAAGTGAGAATTACTACGAACACCTGTATTAACTCCAAGATCTCTACAAGTTTCTAAGGCCTGGTCTACTAAGACTTCTCTATTATTGAGAGTAATATTACACTTAGATGTTTCTTCAGCTATAAGGTAACTAGTTACAGTTAAACCTACACCTCTACTTCCAGTTTCAAGGTAGCTACTAGTATAGTGTGGTATCCATATCCCAGAGATGTGTAGTGGCACGTAGATTTTAAGTGTCAAGATTAGATACCACTATAACAAGTACTTCTCTAAGATGAGTGGTAGAAACTTCCAGCCATGCTCAACTACACCAAGAGATCCCTGTGCACACTCTCTCTCAGTAAACCTAGTAACATTATCTGCTAATATATCTGGCGTATAGAGTGCTATAGGTACCGGGTCATCTGTGTGTGCTTTCTTGCTTGGGGGTGTTGCATGATCTGCTGTTACTAAGAGCGCGTATTTTTCTCTTACGGATTCAACTAGTGACTGTACATAGTACTTATCTATTTCCTCGATTTTCCTCCTCTTCAACTCCATATTTCCATCGTGTCCTGGCTCATCAGGCCCTTTTAAATGCACGTAGACTATATCGTGGTCGCGGAGAGCTTGTAGTGTAGCTTCAAGTCTCTCCTCATAGTCTACTTGCGGATTCCCAGTAGGCGGATTTAATACTAGGGTGTCAGCTCCAAAAGCCCTGCCAATGCCTATTTCAACTGGCATTTCAGCTAGAACAGCAAATTTGCACTTATACTTTTCTGAAAGGGGTTGAGCTCTAGGTGGCTCTCCACCAGCATCTCTAAGTAGTAGTGCATTTGCTGGTAAAAGTCCTCGTCTAGCCCTCTCTATGTTAATAGGGTGTTCTGTTAGGATCTTGAGGGCTTTGTTAAAAAACATGTTTGCAAGTCTAGCAGTAATTTCTGCTTCACGTGTCTCTACTAGCGGTCTTATATCCTTTACAAAAGGCTCAGGTCTCTCAACAGCAATACTTACAAACCCCTTTTTCTCGTATGCTGGATCGTTATTGCTAACTAGTGGTGAAAGCCTATGACTTCTACTACCAATAATCACGACGGCTCTGTGACCAATAGTTGCCACTACTCTGGCATATCCATCATACTCGCCGAGTTCTAAGTTATTTATAGCTTCTGCAAGCTCTCGAGCCTCTTCAATGCCTATGTCTCTACCAGCTCTCCTATCAATAATTCTCCTAGTAGCAGGATCTACTGTGGCGAAGTTAGCTCTAAAAGCTACTTCAAAACCCCACTTCAACTCTAAGCCAGCTCCAAGAGCTTCTAAAACACCTCTACCAGGGTACACTTCGTGGGGATCGTAGCCTAGTAGAGATATAACAGCCTCATCACTTTCAGGAGCAACACCCCTACTCACAGGGTAAAGTAGTCCACAAACACCTCTACTTGCAACCCAGTCAAGTCCAGGCTTCATGCTAATCTCGAGAGTTGTTACAGGATCTTTGAGACTATCAGCCATGCCGTCTATAACTAGGTAAACTAACTTATATCTCACCCCACACACCCACACTCTATAAAAACTTTACACGAAATTAAAACATCTCGCTTAGCTGTGAGGACTGGAGCTAGAACGCTATTTTACTTAGTGCTATCTATTTAAATCTGTAATCAATTCCCCTCATAGTATTAGTTCAAATACAGTTTAGGTTTTCGAGGAACACTACTACACACTTTAAGCCACGCATATGACTTATTGAGGCTAGACTACTGGAATCTGTGTGTTAGAGTCTCTTTGAGAGTACTTATATCAATCTTAGATAATACTGTGACAAAGAGCTCTACTAGCGGGCTGACCTCAGCTTCAACTAAGTGACCAGCATATGTAGTGGGAGTTTCTTTACTACTATTTACAACTCCTAGTGTAACATGTACGTGTGTGTGGTATTTCTCTCCAGTCCAAAGTACTGAGCCTACTATTGAAGCAGCCTCTACAGCACTCCTACTAGGAGCGGTAATTTCAATTACAGTATAGCCTTGAGGTTCTCTGAAAAAGCCTATTTTCGCCCATTTAAATCCTCCTAGACCATAGAAAACTAGAAAATCCGCTCTTAAATCCTCTGCGAGCTTAACTAGAATATCTGGGATCTTCTCACCTGGATCGAGTTTAGCGATGTAAAGTTCTCCAATACCAATTTTACTCCGCCTCACCGCGAGACCCCTCTATGTCAAATTATGTATTAGGCTGTGTCTATCTAAATAAACTTCGCTCATTATTAGTGTAGACTAGGAGTGAGTGGTCTTTAGAGTATAGGTGTCTTTGTGAGTTCTATTATTGCTGTTGATGTTGGTGGTACTTTTACAGACTTCGTGGCTCTTGATGAGCGGGGGGATATTAAGGCTCTAAAATTGCTCTCAACGCCGAGAAAACTGGAAAAAGCTGTTATTGAGGGTTTAGAGAAGTTTAGTTTTAGAGAAGTAATACACGCTTCTACCATAGGGACAAATGCATTACTAGGTCAAGTAGGCCTCGAAATTCCAAGAGTAGCTCTTTTTACAACTAGAGGTTTCAGGGATATTGTTGAGATTGGGAGGCAGAATAGACCTAGACTCTACGACCTTTACTTTGAGAAACCAAGGATACTAGTACCTAGAGAATTAAGGTTTGAAGTAGATGAGAGAACACTACACACTGGTGAGGTGGTTAAGAGAGTTAGATTAGAGGAGGTAGAGAAACTTGCTGAGAAAGCTGTTTCTATGGGTGTAATTAGCGTTGCAGTCTCGTTTCTACACTCATATGCTAATCCCGAGAACGAGGTTATTGCAGGAGAGGTGTTGAAAAAGAAGTTTAAATATGTGACGCTCTCACATGAAACTGCGTGGGAGCCTAGAGAATATGAGAGAACCAGTACAGCTGTCGTGAATGCTGTTTTAATGCCTATTGTAAGTAACTACCTTGAAAAACTCGAAAAGTACGTGGAGAGTCGCAGTGCTAGTATTTACACAATGACTAGTTCAGGCGGACTCATAACAGTAGAAGAGGCTGTTAAGAGGCCTGTTCAGCTCGTGGAATCAGGTCCTGCCGGTGGTGTTGTGGCAGTAGCGGAGTTAGCCAAGTTACTAGGTCTTAGGAGAGTGATTTCTCTAGATATGGGTGGTACTACTGCCAAGGCGGCCACGGTAGTAGACTACGAAATACAGTTAACAACCGAGTACGAAGTTGGCGGAGAGGTACACTATGGGAGGGTCGTGAAGGGTTCGGGTTATCCTGTCAGGTATCCATTTGTAGACATCTCAGAGGTCTCGGCTGGTGGTGGTACAATTATATGGCGAGATGAGGCTGGGGCTCTAAGAGTTGGGCCTATTAGTGCAGGTGCAGATCCCGGCCCTGTGTGTTATGGTAGAGGTGGTGTACAGCCAACTATTACAGACGCTAACCTAGTTCTCGGCAGGATACCGGCAAGCCTCTTGGGAGGTACTATGCTACTCGACGAGAAAAAGGCTTTAGACGCGTTGAGGATGCTTGGAGACCCCTACGAGGTGGCTAGTACAGCTATTGAAATAGTAAATCTCATAATGGCGAGGGGTATTAGACTAATAACTGTTGAGCGTGGTCTTGACCCGAGAGACTTTGTACTTGTAGCTTTTGGTGGCGCTGGACCTCAACACGCAGTTCTCCTAGCTGAAGAGCTGGGCATTGAGAGAGTAGTTATTCCACCATTACCAGGAGTTTTCACAGCACTCGGCATGTTAATGGCTGATTTTAAATTTGAGGCGCGAAAAGCATATCCCAGAGACCCTGAAGAGGCGTTTAGCGAGCTTGAGAGTAAATTTACAAGTCTAAAACCAGACTACTATATTAGATATGCTGATGTGAGGTATAAGGGTCAGGGTTGGGAGTTAACAGTTCCAGCTAGTAAACCAGTAACAATAGAATCTATTAGGAGGATTTTCGAGGAGAAACACGTAGCTATGTATGGATTTAAGCTTCCAAGAGAAATAGAGGTAGTAGTTGTAAGAGTATTTGCTATTAAGAGGAGAATTAAACCTACTCTAAAACACCCTCCACTCGAAGGCTCTCCAGAAAGCTCAGAGAAAGACGTGTTTTTTAACGGGTGGATGAAAGCTTCCGTGTATAAGAGGGACCAATTACCACTGGGCTACAAGATCAGGGGTCCAGCAATCATAGTCGAAGACTATTCTACTATAATTATTCCACCAAGGTGGGAAGCGGTTGTTGAGAAGTTTGGTGTTTTAGAGGTGAAAAAGTGAGCTGGGAGATTATTTATAAGGCTACTGAATATATTGCTGAGGAAATAGGTGTAACGCTTAAAAAGTCGTCTTTCTCGCCAAATATTAGAGAGAGAATGGATTTTAGCGTAGCAGTCATAGACCCTGAGGGCAGAATTGTAGCTCAAGCTGAGCACATACCAGTACATCTAGGCTCTTTTCACATTGGCGTGAAGAATCTCATAGAGTACCTCTCTGAGGAGTATGTTGACCTTGTAAGTGGCGATATTATTATCACTAATGACCCTTATATAACTGGAACACACCTCAACGATGTAATGGCTCTCTCACCAGTTTACTACGAAAATAGGCTTGTAGCCTATATTGCTACTAAAGCACACTACGTAGATGTTGGTGGACCTGCGCCAGCCTCATTGAACCCGTACGCAAAGACCCTTTACGAGGAGGGTATTGTAATACCACCAGTGAAGCTCGTGAAGAGAGGTGAACTAGATAGAGAGATCTTGAGCATTATACTCTCAAATTTCAAAACACCAGACTACGCTATCGGAGATATTAATGCACAAATAGCAGCTCAACGTACTGGCGAGGCACGAGTAAGAGAGCTTTTTAATAAATACAGTGGTGTTCTCAGAGCATGGGAGAAGGCTATTGAACATGGACGTAGACTAGTAGAGCTCGAGTACGAGAAGTGGCCGCGTGGAGTATACGAGGGAGAGGATTATCTTGACTGGAGAGATAAGATTTATAGAATTAGAGTTAAACTAGAGATCTCTAGTAGTATATTAGCGGATTTTGAAGGTACTAGTAGTCAAGTCGAAGAACCCGTAAACGCTGTTCTAGGAGTGACGTTTGCAGCTACATCTTTTAGTATAAGGTGCATGCTAAGCAGAGAGATACCGACTAATCACGGCTTTTACTCCACTATAGCTATAAAGGCTCCTCTAGGCACGCTAGTTAACCCTATAAAACCAGCACCTGTAGGTGCAGGTAATCTCGAGACCTCGAATAGGATTGTAGATGTGATATTTCTAGCTCTGTCAAAAGCTCTGCCTGGTAGAGTTCCAGCAGCAGCTTCCGGTACTATGATGAATCTAATGATTGGTGGTGTTTATAGTGGTAAGTACTGGTCATACTACGAGACTATCGGTGGAGGCACAGGCGCGAGGCCTTTCAAGGACGGTGTTTCAGGTGTTCACGTAAACATGACAAATACTCTCAATACTCCTATTGAGATAGCTGAGAGAGAGTTTCCAGTACTATTTACTGCTTATAGAATTAGAGAGGGGAGTGGTGGTCGAGGTAGATTTAGAGGTGGTGATGGCATTGTGAGATCAATGAGAGTACTTACACCAGCAACGCTCTCTATTATAGCTTCAAGGTTTAAGACAAGACCATGGGGGCTTGAAGGCGGAGAACCCGGTTTGCCTGCGAAGGTCTATGTGAAGAGAGCTAGGGGTTATATTGAGGAAATAGGCTCTCAGACTATAGATTTGGACCCCGCCGATGAGATTATTATTGAGACACCTGGTGGAGGCGGCTATGGTTCTTTAAAAACATAGTTTTAACCTGGAATTTAAAGAACAGACTATTCATTAATATTTAGCCATTAATATCTAGTAGTTTAGTGCTTGTCCTAAATCCTCTAATATATCATTTACATCTTCAAGCCCTACTGATAGTCTCACCAAGTTCTCTGTTATTCCGAGTTTCTGCCTATGTTCTGGTTCAATAAATTGCGAACCTGCCTTAATCGGTATTACTATGAGAGACTCTGTGCCGCCTAAACTAGGAGATCTTTTAATAACTTTAAGTCTCTTTACAAAATTGATTACATCAATGTAAGAGCCTTTAATCTTAAAACTAACTACTCCGCCGAAAAGAGGTTTTTCAAATAGTTTTCTTGCCACACTGTAATAGGGGCTTTTTGAGAGTCCTGGATATAATACCTCTTCTATTTTTGAGTGTTCAGCTAAATACTCAGCTACAGCCTTAGCGTTATTGCTATGTTTCTCGAATCTGATTTCAAGAGTCTTAGTCCCCCTCATGATCATATAGGCTTCAAAGGGTTGTAGGATTCCTCCTAGTAATCTACGCCACTCCCACAACTCAACAATATCTTTCTTATACCCGGCTATAACTCCTCCAACTACGTCGTTGTGACCCCCAAAGTACTTTGTCATGCTGTGAACTACGAGTTTAGCTTTATATTTCACAGGCTTTAAGATCACGGGTGTTGTGAACGTGTTGTCAACTACGAGGACTTTCTCCTCGAGATCTAAGCTCTTAGAGAGGTGTTCGAGATCTATTACTTTATTCGTGGGATTTGTCATTGCTTCAATAAAGACCATAGATGTGTTCTTGTCTATGGCCTCAATAATAGCCTCTGCAGATGGCCACACTTTTACCACTTTAATGTTCATTTTCGAGATTAAGTGATTGAGGAGCACAAATACAGAGCTGTAAAGTTCCATTGGCACTACTACTTTATCGCCTGGTTTCAAGTAGTAAAGAAATAGTGTTGAGATAGCAGACATACCACTATTAAATGCAAGCGCATCCTCTGTGCACTCTAGTTTACCAATAATTCTTTCAAGAGTTCTAGTAGTAGGGTTTTCTTCTCTACCATATTTTAAACTAGTACCTCTATCTGTAAACTCAGCTAGTTTAAGCTCTTGATCCACATACTCGTAAACAACACTCACATATATTGGAGGAATATGAGAGCCGTAAACATCTTTATGTTCATGCCCATGGATAGCTATTGTAGAAAACCCCCTCATAACTTCACACCAAGCACACTTAGTCTTGAGACTGTTTAAATAGCATTTAGATAAGATTTTAAAATAGTTAATACATGCTAGTAAGGTTTTTAAACCTCTCTATATTCTAAGGAAATATATTAAGACACTCGACATCGGTGATAATATGTTCCCTATGTAGTGACTAAGAGGAGAGTTGTAGTAAAAGCACCTGCGTCAATAGCTAATTTTGGCTCTGGCTTCGATGTAGTTGCAGCTGCTATTGAGGGCTTTTATGACATTATTGAGGTCTCTTTAAACCCCGGGGCTGGCAGGATACTTGTTAATTCTTACGGGTTTAATGTGCCATCAGGAGAGGAGAATGTAGCATATCACGTAGCTAAAGGTTTTCTTGATAAATTCTCAGTAAGGGAGTATGATGTTTACGTGACTGTAAAGAAAGGTATACCGCCATCACGTGGACTTGGAAGTTCTGGTGCCACAAGTATTGCTACTGCGTATGCACTAAATGCTTTATTTAACACTAACTTAGATGAGAGAGAATTGTTGTATTTAGCAGGTATAGGTGAGGCATTCACTGCCGGTTCTCCTCACTATGATAATGTAGCTGCAAGTCTCTTTGGAGGATTTGTAATACTCGACTTAACAAGGAATTTAGTATTCAGATATGTTCCTAGAAAGAAAATTCCTATAGCCCTCATAATTCCGGAGATCTCACAAGTAGCCTATAAGAAAACCGCCTACGCACGATCTCTACTACCAAGTCAAATAAATCTCGAAACCCATGTAAAACAATCCTCATCACTAGCAAAGCTCATTTACGGTATTCTAACAGAAGATCTAAGAGTACTAGGTGAGGCAGCTTCAACCGATTACATAGTAGAACCTTCACGAGCTAAGATGATACCATTTTACAGTGACATTAAGAAGATTGCTCTAGACGAGGGTGCTTATGGTGTCAATATTAGTGGTGCAGGACCCTCAGTATTTATACTGCACGAAGACGTAGAGAGTCTAGTAAGGATAGCAGAGAAAATTAAAAGTTATCTACTTATGCACGGAGTAAAAGTACATGTTCATAGTTCTTTTATTTCACAAAAAGGTATAGAGTTAATAGAGATAGAGCATACAACTTAAGGAGTAGTAAGTGTAAGTAGAGTTTTTAGAGGGTTCTTTTATGATTCACGAAAAATATGTATATTTATTCTGATCGACTCTGAATACTCTTAACGATCTCCATAACTAGCTCGTGTGCTTTTCTCAGTAACTCTTGATCTAAATCGTGTACTAAGTGTAAAGGTGGATAACCTGCTTTAAGATCTCTCCACTTCATAAGCTCTCTTACAGCTTCTTGCATTTCTGTGGTAAGTTTGCTGAGTATTTTACGTAACTGATCTAATTGATATTGAAGCTTAAGAGCTCTACTATAATTACCTTCTTTAACAGCTTTATAGAGAGCTACTGTTGCTTCTGGTACTAAGTTTGAAATTCCAGATATATTAGCTGGAGCTCCAACTACAAATGTATAGAATAGAAGACTGTCGCCAGCACCTGCTATGAAGTACTTTTCTCCAAATCTATTGACGTATTCTAGTAGCTGAGATATATCTCTACTAGTATCTTTAATTCCTATAACACTCTTGACACGGTTAACTATGAGCTGGAAATCATCTGGTGTAATATTATAACCCTGACGTTCAGGGATATTATAAATTAGAATATTAAGTTCTGTTTTAGAAGCTATGTACTCGTAATAGTCAACAAGGCCCTTTCTAGAAGGTTTGTGGTATATTGGACCAATTACACTTGCTTCTTTATAGCCAAGATCGCGAGCTCTTAAACCCAATTCTATAACAGTATCGTGTGAGGTACTGCCAATATGTGGTAGTAAGTACATATTTGAAGGAGCATACTCTAATGCTTTTTCAAAAACTTTTAATCTCAATGTGTGTGGAAGTACTAGTCCCTCACCGTAAGTTCCAGTTAAATAAAGCCCTACAACACCATTCTTATACTGAAACTCTATAAGCTCTTTTAAGCAATCACTACAGAGTTCTCCATTCTTATTTAAAGGTGTAATAAGAGCTGTTATAATTCCCTCAATCCTCACGTAGACACCAATTCTTGTAATAAATGCTAATAGTTTAAAATAATTCCATGTAGAAATAGATAGTTCTGAAGTGAGTGTAAGGTGTATATATTAATATGAAGAGTGCTGAGAAGATTTACACGTTTCAAGTAGATTAATAATTTTACTCTTTAAGTCTGCAATATCAATCCCGAGAATAATAGCACCAGAGATCCCTCTAAAAGCCTCTTCAATACATACTTTACTATTACATTCTTTAAGTTTACTCTCTAATTCCCCAATAGACTCCTCAGGATACGCGAAGAAATCCCCTGAAATAATTAAGTCTAAGATTTCGCAATTATCACTAAGAATTACATCTAATTTTACTGTTTTCGTGTGGCGTATTACTAATGACATCGACTTCACAAGATCACCTCTTGAATATCCACTCAAAACTCTTATATTTAATTACAAGCTCATCTGCTACTCTGAACTCTCTCTCAGAGAGCTCTTCATAATAAATCTCGGCGTTAAGAGCTTTCGAGAAGCCTTCTATAAGACTCTTTACAAGGAAATTAATGTCGACATCACCAATAATGTCTCTAAGTGTTATAACTCTCTCCTTAATACTCTTTACCCCTTTACTCTCAAGTTTCTCTCGAGGTGCTACTAAGGCTTTTTCAAGAGTGTTGAGATCTGTAGCATACATTAACGTACCGTGTTGTAGTAAAAACCCAGCTCTACGTGTTTGTGCACTACCAGAAATCTTCTTACCATAAACTACAATATCATTTATAGGTACAAACTCAGCTGGAACACCGAGCTTCTTGAGAGCATAAATAAGACCACTACATATAATCCTATAGCTCTCTAGAATATTTGTCAAAACACCCTCAATAGGTAAAACTACACTATACGTTAACTCACCATTAGCATCGTGATAAACTGAGCCACCACCAGTAATTCTCCTAGTGTATTGTATACTATTTTCATCTAGAAACTCCAAGTTAACAGCTTCTCTAATTTTTTGGAAGTAGCCTATCGTAACAGCACTAGGCTTAAATTTATATATTCTCAAAGTATTCTCGATTTCACCTCGAGATCTCAGCACTAGTAGGGCTTCATCAATAGCCATTTGCCAGTAAACATCACGCCCCTCAAGATCAAGAATAACTCTCAACTTCAAAACTTACACCAAGACTCATACATGTGTTAATTACTATTTAGCTACTAAGAGTTATAAATAACTAGAGAATGTAGTGTAGGCTGAGTAGAGTGCTCTTAGTGAGAGCGTCTATTGGAACACTAGCAGTACTAGGCCTCGTAGATTTAAAAATTGTAGAAACACCTACAACTGCATATTTCCTCCAATACTCTCCGAGAGGTTGTAGTGCTAAGTGTGCTTACTGTTTACAGTCACGTAAACTTAGTAGTGGTAGTAGTGATAAGCTGGGTAGAGTTACATGGCCTCTTATTAGTTTAGAGATAATTAAGAAGATGTGGAGAAAGAGCTTTACTCGTATATGTTTTCAAACAGTGATTAAACTTAACTTTGTTAGTGAAGCTTTAGAAGCTTTAAGAACTATTAAATCATTTGAACCTGAACTTCCTGTTTCACTGGCAATTACACCAGTACCTAGGTCTTATCTCGAGGACGTGAAGAGACTTGGCGTGGATGCTTTAGGAGTAGGGCTAGATACAGCTACACAGGCACTTTTCAAGAAGTGGGCTAAGCCTTACAGCTGGGACTTATACTGGAGGTTTATTGAGAGAGCTGTAGAGGTTTATGGTAAGGGTAATGTATATGTTCACTTAATAACTGGTTTGGGAGAATCTCTCAGAGAACTAGTAGACACTATGAAGAGAATTTATAGACTTGGTGGTAGAGTAGCTCTCTTCAACTATGTTAATGAGCGCGGGGTCTCACTAGTAGATATTAAGTATTATAGGCTTATACAGCTAGTAAGATATCTACTAGAACATGGAGTGGACCCAGAACTCTATATTGACTACGAGCACTACACAGTTAAGAGAGAAATACCGTTAAATAATATAGTAGATGCCTTCTATACAAGTGGGTGTCCAGGCTGTAATAGGCCATTTTACAGTGAAAGTCCTAGAGGCCCACTCTATAATATTCCATCAAAACGCCTATTAGAAGCATATTATAAAAGGCTTAGAGAGGAATTGTTGAATATTGGTGTTTATCTCTGAAACCTCTATATTTCACCCCGAGATCTAAGTATAAGATATTGTCACTTACAGGGTCTTGGTGTGCACTCAACTGTAAGTTTTGTAATAGAAGATATTTGGTGAACATGATACACGTAACACCTTCTAGTTTTGTAGATGTTGTAAGAGATCTCTATAGCAGTGGTGTGAGAGGAATACTACTAAGTGGTGGTTTTAAAAGTAATGGAACATTACCGGTAGAACCCTACATAGATAAGCTACGTGTAGTTAAAAGTGAACTAGACTTAGTTATTAGCGCTCACTTAGGCTTAATTACTAGTAGAGAAGTTCTACACAGTTTAAGAGGACTTATAAACACTGTGGATTATGAGTTTACATTAAGCTCATTTATAGTAAACTACGTGAGAGGCTTTACATTTAGCCCTAAGAAGTACGTAAATGTCTTATCTAAGATTACTGAGAGCGGATTACGTGTAGTACCACATATTTATGTGTGGCATCCCAGGAGTAATCAGGATATTCTTAGAGAAGAGTTAAAGGTTATAAGTGACCTCGGAATCAAAGAGATAACGCTTCTAGTCTACATAGATCCTTCTAAAACATACGAGCCTACTAAACTAGTTAGAGTAGTGGTAAATAACGTTGAGTATGCAAGAAGTATTTTTCCAGGCGAACTCTACATGGGGTGTATGAGACCTGTATACATTAAGTCACTATTAGATCCACTACTAGTAGATAGAGGACTTATTGACAGAGTAGCAAATCCCTACTATAAGATCTTGAGAGAACACCCAGGAGAAGTTTACGATGCATGCTGCTCAATACGATTAGATCACTTCACGAGAGAACAATTTCTCGTGAGAGAAATTAGAAATATTCATAGAGGCGACTAATAATCTAAGCAATGATCACCTGTAAGCTTTTATTTTGTTTATCACTAATGATCTCTTCACGCCTGCTTATTATTCACGTAGTTGAGGCTAGAATTATTTCTGGGCAAGTAGTATTGCGTACAATGTAAACTTCTACAAGCTTACTTCTTAAGCTTTAAAGTTAGAAGACTTTTTAATGCCCATCTAACTATTTCTGGAGAGGTAGGGAACAGTGCTCTACACTATTCTCGCAGTTGCTACTCTTGTCTACATAGTGACGTCGGTAATGTATATTGCGAGACTTGTAAGAGGGCCTACAATACCTGATAGGGTCTTAGCACTAGATGCTCTTAGCTACGATCTCGCAGTGTTTCTCGCTCTACTATCTCTACTTCTTCAGAAGCCTGTAATGGTGTTTACAATAATACCACTCGTTCTCTGGATTCATGCAATAGATATCTATGTGTCTAAATATCTTGAAGCGAAAGAAATCGGTGAGTAGATGTGAACGAGTTACTCATAGCTAGCGGTGTTGTGATAGTTATTGTGGGGGCGTTTTTCGAATTCGTAGGAGCACTAGGTGTATTAAGACTATCAAGTTTCTTTTTAAGACTTCACGCTGCTACTGTAGGCTGTATTGGGGGCTCAGTACTCCCCCTCCTTGGCACAGCGATAATAGCGCTGGGACTTGAAGACATGGGGGCTCAGAGATTATACGTAGCAGGAACATGTGTAGCTAGTGCTATTATCATATTAATACTAGCTCCTAGTGGTTCCCATAGTCTTGCAAGAGCAGCCTACGTGGCGAGTGCTGTGCCGAAACAGCCGCTAGAATACGACTCTTTAAGAGAAAAATTACGTGGTGAGTAGGATTGGATATAGCAATAATACCGTATGTCATTATAGCGTTTTGCTCAATACTATCAACTTTTCTAGCATACCTAATTGTCAGAGAGAGCAATCTTGTAGTGGCAGCCCTACTACTACTTGGTCAAGGAGTCTTGTACTCTCTTCTCTACTACCTCCTCATGGCCCCAGATCTCTTCATAACGTATATCCCTGTATCTGTGGGAATAGTCCCGCTCCTCCTTCTCTTACTAATAAAGAAGACTGAGTGGAGAGAATGAGGAGGAAAGACGTAATTATAGCGGTATCACTATCTCTCTTTGTCCTAGCTACATCTGTAATTATCGGGATAGAAGAATTTGCAGCAATAGCGTCTACTGAGATTAGGAGTCTTGGTAAGAGTTACCTCTATTACTCGTATAATCCGTGGCATGTTAACTTAACTTCTTTCTCGTTAAACTCTGTTACAGCTATTATTTGGGATTACAGGGGGTTTGACACATTCTACGAGACGTGTGTGCTCCTAGCTTCAATAATAGCTTTAATAGCTGTGTTTAGAGGCTATGTAGAAGTTGTGGGATTAGAGCCAAGGGGGTTATCTGATATTGTAAAAGCTTCTACAAAACTAGTAATACCACTAATAGTAGTCTACGGCATCATTACAGCTGTTCACGGACAGATCACACCAGGCGGGGGCTTTCAAGGAGGTGCGATAGTCACAGTGGCGATCTCTATGGCGATAGCCATATACTCACTAGAGTTCATCTTTAAAACCGGGATAACCACACCAAAACTAGTACTACTAAGAGCTCTCGGCATTCTTTGCCTAGTAGCTATTGCCATAACACCACTTATACTAGGGGCATTCTTAGGTGTTAAGGCATTTGTATTTCAAAATATGGCTAAAGAAAACTCACCTATAAGTATGCCACAATACCTTCTAGATAGGCCGTTAGCAGGCTCAATATTCTTCTTTAACCTCTTTGAACTCCTCATAGTAGTTTCAGGCCTCTCCACAGCGCTCATAGTGCTCTCACTTAGAGAAGTAGAGTTGAGAAAAGCATTTGAGATAGGTGAGAAACTTGAGTGAATTCGTAGTTCAACTAGCTTTCAGAGCTTCTATGATAGCGTTTGCAGCGAACATTGCAATAGCCCTCTACGGTGTCTTTTCAAGACCCTCACTAGTAAAAAAATTTATGTGTCTTCTCCTATTTACAGACTCCATGAACCTATTCGCTGTTTTTATAGGTTTTAGACTTGTACGTGGTGTCTACCCATCTCCACCTATTCTAAGCGAGGAGCCGAGGACTCTAGAAGAACTAGAAGTATTTACAAGTATAGCTGTAGACCCCCTTCCCCAAGCACTAGTATTAACAGCTGTAGTTATTGGATTAGCTACATCTATGTTTATACTTAGCCTAATCTTAGCATACTACGAACACTATAAGACAACAAACATACATGCTGTCAAAGAGGTTGAGGAGTTTGAAGAGACTACTAAATAAGCTAGTTTTAATTCTGACATTACTCTCCTTTGCAGTGCTATCTACAGGCTCTCTAAGATTCTATACGCTTCTCTTAGGTGTAATTATATCAGTAATAATGACACTTTTATTTGAGAACGCGCTTATAAAGAGATCCCTGAGTATACGTGATGCTCTGAGATTGCTACACTTAGTAAAGTATTTACTCTACTTCATCTATGTAGAGATTAAAGCACACGTCGAGTTATCTAAGATAATTTTACTTGGAAAACATGTAAAGCCGGCAATAGTCGCTGTCCCATATAGTATTGAGTCGGACTACGGTTTAGCAATGGTAGCTCTCTCGGTAACTAACACACCTGGAACAATAGTTGTACATGTCGATAAAAAGTCTAGAACAATGTTTATACACTGGATTAATGCCACTACATTTGACCCCTACAAGGCTCGAGAGGAGATTAGTAGGGGATTCGAGGAGATTGCTAAGAGGATTTTTGGCTGATATATATGAGGGAGCTCATAGGACTTCTCCCGGTATTCCTAGTTACAGTTGCAGTAATACTGCTACTTATTCCACTAGTGTGTAGAAGTAAGCGTTATATAGGCTATGTAAACTACGTAGCTATGTCTAGTAGCATAGTAGCTGTCGTAGTGAGTTTTACTATACTACTCCATGTAGTGGATAACGGCGTCACCACGTATTTTCTAGGAGGTTTTAGACCACCACTAGGAATAGTATATACCGTAGACACTCTGAGCGCACTACTCGGATTTCTATCTATGATAATACTCCTCTTCACAGTACTCTATAGCACTTGGTTTATAACGTCGAAATGGAATTATCTCTACTACTCACTTCTCTTCTTAATGGCTACAGGCTCTATTGGATGCTTCTACACGGGGGACATCTTTAATTTCTATGTAGCTTTAGAGTTATTAACACTAACAAGTAGTGGTTTAGTAGCATTTTACAGAGATAAACCCAGAGCTATTACAGCTGCCTTGAGGTATGTAATATCTGGAACAATAGCTACTTCACTCTACTTCTTCTCAGTACTACTAATTTACAGCGCTTTTGGCACACTCAACATAGCTGATATAGCACTTAAAACACGTAATCCAGTAGCTCAAACCCCCTTCTCTCACACTGTTCCAGGTGACATTATATTCGCATCTAAAGTAGCTGTCTCAATAATGGTGTGGGTTTTTCTCTTTAAATCAGCAATTCTACCTATAGGTTTTGCATGGCAACCTCACGTATATGCAGAAGCCCCAGTACCTATAGCAGCTGGATTTACAGCTATTTCGGATACAGTTGGCTTATACATGTTCATGAGGATGTTCAACACAGTATTTGGGCGAGATATAATCCCAGCTCTCAGCAGTTTCAGAACAGCTCTCCTTAGTCTTATACAAGTAGTAGCTATTTTCTCGGCGCTCACAGCAGCCTTACTCATGACTGTAGAGAGAGATATTAAGAAGTTTATAGCTTATAGTACTATTTCACAGTTCAGCTTAGCATTACTAGGTATCTCACTCGACAATAACTATGGTATTGCATCAGCAATTCTACTCATAATATCAAATACACTTGGTGACGCAATACTATTCTACATTGCCGGAATAGCAATAATAGGGTGTGGGAGAAGCACAGTTTGCTTAGCTACATTGAGGACTAGTAAATATGCTCTTACATCACTTGTAATTTCAGTGCTAAATCTCTTCGGAATTATACCAGTAGTAGTAGGCTTCTGGGCAAAAGCTCTACTAGTCTTAGCGGGTATAGAGAAGTCTATTATATTTCCTGTAGCTGTCTTAGCTATATCGGGAATAACTGCTATAGGGTATTTTAGACTA
>CAZMCE010000015.1:0-23552 GCA_964564855.1 uncultured Thermosphaera sp.
CCTTTAATTGAGCGAGCAGAATTCTTAAAAGAGAGCGTAAATTAATATTGATTAAAGTATTAGGATTTTAAGAGACGCGTGAAAAACTAGTACACTGGTCTATGTATAACTCCCTTGTGTATTGCAGTAGCTACTAAGACTCCGACGACTCCGAGATTCTTTAAGTAGACTATGTCATTTTCATCTCTAACTCCTCCTCCAACAATTAATTTTCCAGGAAAGATCTTGGACAGTTCTGATATGACAACTCTATTTACTCCAGTTTCTGTACCGACACGACTCAGATCAATAACGAGAATTTTCTTAAACTCTATAGTCTTGAGAATATCAAAGAGCTCATTTAATTTTTTACGAGTATTACTAAACATTACTTCATCTCCATACATATCTAAACTTATTACTCTACCACTAAGAAGACCTATTTCATCAGGGTATTTCGTGTACTCTGTTCCAATAACATATGCTATTCTATCAGTGTCAAGTAATCTTAAACCTCTCCTTCCAACATCAGCTAGCACTTTAAAATTTAACATTAATGCTACCTGGATTACACTACTATTATCTCCTCTCTCCATAATGGCGTCTAGATCAGCTATGTAAACAGAAGTAAAACCCATATTCTTAAGACTAGTTAGAATGCTGTATGGATCTGGTTTATCTGATAATACACTTCTTCTTAGTGGCTTATACTTTTCTCTACGACCTGCAATAGCATGGACAACTAAACCATTCATAATATCTAAAACCGGGATAACCTCTATCAAACTCTAATCACCATAGTAATAGTATTTCCGTGTTAAAAATAATAATCTAGTATTAAGAAAAACACACTTATGGTGTTTAAATGAATATTCTTGGACTTGATATAGGAGGTGCTAATGTTAAGGCTGTTAATATTACATATATTCCTGGTAGAGGAGGCATAAGTGTTACTGGCGTAGTACGTGAGTATCATCCACTATGGCTAAGAGGAATAGAGTCTCTTAAACGACTTATCGAAGAAATTAAATACAGGTTTTCTCTGAGATCAGGAGAGTACTATGTAGGAGTAACTATGACTGCCGAGTTGTCTGATATATTTAAGACGAAATATGAAGGGGTTAAGACTATTGTAGAGATCGTCGAGGACGTGTATAGGGATTCTGGAGGGGTATATTACGTCACAGTCGACTTGAACCTCGTAGACTCCGTTGTAGCTGTGAGAGAATACTTGAAAGTAGCAGCTGCTAACTGGGCTGCTACTGCGTGGCTAATGAAGTATAAGTGCTCTGAGTGGGGTATACTTGACGCTATACTCATAGATACTGGTAGTACAACAACGACAATTATACCTATGGTTGACTGTGATATAAGGGTTAGAGGTTACACAGATCCCGAGAAGCTGGTTTACGGTGAACTAGTCTATACTGGTATACTTAGAGGTAATGTAGCTACTCTAGTAGATCGTGTTCCCTACAAGGGCTTCTACGCTAGGGTATCAGCAGAGAGATTTTCTCTAATGGGAGATGTTCACCTCTTACTAGGCCATATTAGTAGTGAAGACTACACTACTGAGACAGCTGATGGTAGGGGGAGGAGTGTTGAAGAAGCTGTGCAGAGAATAGCTCGTGTTCCCTGTGCAGATTCTGATATTATTAATATTGAAGAAGCTGTGGAAATAGCACGGTACATATATGAGAAGCAGGTTTTTGCAGTTTTTGAAGCATTAATGCAAATTAGATCGTGGCTTATATCACAGGGAGTTAAATTAGACAAGTTTACTGTTATAACAGCTGGTCTAGGTGAGTTTTTAGCAGCAGAGGCTAGTAGAAGAGCTGGTTTTAAGAGGGTTGTGAGTATTAATGATCTCGTTGGTGAGAAAATAGCAAGTGTTCTCCCCTCTTACGCCTCGGCATTAATGGTGTTAGACAGGGTTTCTAAGAGTGAATAGACTAATAGTTCTCAAATTATCCGGCCACCTTATTAAGCATAGAGAAGTTATTAGAGAGACATTACGCGAGCTAAGATCTCTGAGTAGAATAGTGAAATTTGTACTAATACCTGGCGGTAGTGTGTTTGCTGATTTCGTGAGAGAATTACAGAGAAGTATGAGTTTTAGTGATGAATTAGCACACTGGCTTGCAATTAAAGCCATGGAAATGTATGGAGTTTATATCATGAACTTAGACGAGTCAAACATACTAGT
Organism: uncultured Thermosphaera sp.; assembly: GCA_964564855.1. Lineage (GTDB taxonomy): Archaea > Thermoproteota > Thermoprotei_A > Sulfolobales > Desulfurococcaceae > UBA285. The sequence goes on from CAZMCE010000015.1 coordinate 2,186, forward strand.
AGAGACATATGACCTCGCAGAAACACGCGAAGCTATAAGTAGAGGTAAAATACCAGTCTTAATGCCATATAGAATTATAAAAGCACTTAATGAGCTCCCGCATAGTTGGAGTGTAACAAGCGACTCTATAGCCATATATATTGCTAGACTATTAGAGGCGAGTATAGTTGTACTAGCTAAGCCCGTGGATGGTATTTTAGATGAAAAGGGTAACTTGGTTAGGAGAATAACCATCACCGATCTAATGCGATTAGACATAAATATTATTGATTCGCACTCTACACGGCTCATATGTAGAGCTAAAATACCACTAGTAATATATAATATGCTAAAACCATATCTACTAAAACTCATAGTGAGCAAAGAGATCGGAGATTATACGCTTATACTCCCCTAGCTCTTTAGATCACTTTTGTTTTTAAATAGTGCTCGCTGAATTGTCTCAGGAGATGGGGAAAACAAGGGTTTTTAATAAGTTAAATCATTTTGAGAGCTGTAATTATCGCTCTTTTTAATTCTTTTACAAGCTCTTCTGAGATCGTTCCTTCCCTGCCGCCAGCACATACCGCCCCTCTGAACCCAATTACGTCAAATCCCAGTTTAACAGCGTCGAAGACGTGGTGTTTTCTTAGACTACCAGCTATAGCTGCTACTAAGCCACTTTTATGAGCATCTTTAACAAACGTCTCTAGGTAACTTCTGGTTAGAAAGTCAAATGTTGTCTTACCGTCTTTTACGTATGTGTCAATCATAGCGACATTAGCCTCTACACTCTTAGCTATGTCAAGTACTCTTAGAGGCTCAATTGATTCTGCACGCTCGTAGTCGGCATATCCCACTAGGACTAGCTTAGTGTTAAAAGACTTTAAGACATCTGAGAGTTTTAACCCCACTATTCTTGCTTCATCTAGAGATCTCATTGCAATACCTACTTTGAAGTAATTAACGCCAAGAGATCCAGCAGTATAAGCAATATACTCTAAATATGGCTTAAACTTCTTGATATCACCACTAGCACAACTCACTTCTATCTCAAACATGTTAAGCTTCTTAGCTTTCTCTATAACTTCTCTTAGAACATTATAATCTGGTAATCCTAGACTACCTCTAGAAGGCTCTTTCACATCAATTATATCAGCTCCACCGTGCACAGCGCTCTCAAACTCAGAAGGGTGTTTTATTGAAACTAGTAACTTAACCATAAATTCACACTCAAACTCAGCTAATTTAACACCTAATCCTCCTAATTAAATGTAAGGTAAATGGCAGAGTAGAGATGAGAGATGCTTGTCTCGCAATATTAGCAGGTGGTAGTGGAGAGAGATTTGGGGACTATAAACCACTAGTACGGTTAGGTGGTAGGAGGTTAATAGAGTATATCTTAGAGAATTTAGGTCCTTATTTTAATAGAGCTCTACTAGTAGTTAAAAATGATCTTCAGAGAGAGCTCTTAATTAACAGTGTTCATGAAGCTATTAACAGGTACGATATCGAAATAATACTAGATAAGATAGATCTCGATGGACCAATCGCCGGTATTATTACTGCTACTGAATACTGTGATACCGAGCTGTTAGCACTAGCTCCATCAGACACGCCCTTTATAAAATTTAGTATTTATAAGAAACTTGGAGACTACGTGATTAAAAAACACTATGATGCAGCTATACCGATATGGCCTAATAACTACAGTGAGCCTCTAATCTCACTTAGTGTCAGAAAAAGACTTGCACAAGCTGCTCGTGTATGTGTCTCGGGGAAGTGGAGAGTTCAAGACATGTATAATAATTTAAACACAGCATATGTTAATATTTACTCTCTAAGTGAAAACCCCGAAGTAGACTTCCTCAATATAAATAGCCACAGAGACTTAGAGTTAGCGCAGAGACTTATTAATCAACGTAGTTAAGCCACTTCATAGGCTTAATATAGTCTCTGCCAGTAGCTTCAAATGTGCCTATTGTTACCTGATAATATATCTCGCCATGTCTTAAGTCTTCTACCTCTTCTAGTTTACCATAAGCTACTATTTCATCTCCAGGCTCAGCGAGATCTATGTAGAGGCCTTCATAGCTTACAATTCTCGATATTTGACCAGGTGGAGAAATCCCTTCTAATACTCTTACATTGTTAACTACGTATATAGCAGGCATGAAAATAGCATCTTTATTATCTATAACTCTACCTTTTACTCTTACTAATCCTAAAGGTCTGTGAATTTTATCTTCCCAGTGCTCCTTTACTTCACTCTCTAATTTAACTGGGTGTATAGAAAACTGTCTCCCCCTGTAAATAGCCCTGTTCCACTTATACTTACTATACAAGATCATCGCCTCTCTTAAACTTAGCGGGTGATGCGATATTATATCTCTACTCCACTCCTCGAGTATTTTGCCTTTAGGTAGAGAGAAGTGTGATTCTTTTTCACCGTGTAGTAGTTCTCTCAGAGCATCCCTGATAACCCAGCTATTATGCTCACCATAAATAATTACATCTATATCTGAGTACTGTAAATTATGTATTTTTAAGAGGAGAGAACCTGTTATTCCAAAATTACCTAGGTTTATGTGCGTTATATCTGATAACTCTTCAACTAGTTTTAGTGCTAATTTTTCTAGATCATCTTGCGGAGAACTGAGTATTTCTTGTAATCTCTCTTCGGGTTTAAAGTGAGTTTTAATTTTATATCTGGGCACTTCTATTAGCTCAATTGACCTATACTTATCAAAGACTATGTACTCTGGGTAGTGATCTCTTAGATAGCTCATAGTTTCTTTAACTCCCATAGCACTGTAGTGTGGTAAAATTCTACCATATATAACACCACTCCTACTCCACTTAGTCCTAATACTCGAGGAGTAATATGGTATATACTTCAAGTACGCTACTACTCTCTCAGCTGGGTGTATATTGCCAATTACACAGAAAATTAAGCCCTCACTAGACTCTAAGAAATCTCTATCTCTAAACTCCCTCATCTAATATACCTCTACACTACTCACAACTATTAATTCTTGAGTTTTAATATGTCTATATTGAGATATTTTATGGTCTTGAAACTTGAGGTCTAATAGCTCATAGAGTAGTACCTGTAAATGTGAGGTTAATGATTGAAGGCTACTTAGTTAAATATAGGGGCTATTTCTGGGTTGTTAAGGGCTGTGAGCACTTTGACGACTACGTAATTGCCTATCCTCGCTATGAGATATCTAGTCAGGTGAGGATTAAGAGTACTAGTGTAGCTCTACATATAGCTAAGAGACTTGGAGTTGTGAAATACGATGAGTGTTTAAAGTTAGAGATCCCACTACTTAAGAGAGACGAGATCGAGGATGTGCTCGACCCCTTTAAGAGAGAGATGTGGCCGCAACTACCCCGAGAAGTAAATGTAGTTCTTGGAGATCTCAACTCAAACGAGCTGAGAGATATAGGATTGACTGGGAGCTACTTAGTATCAACTGTGCTGAAAAGTATTAAGCCAAGAGATGTAGACTTGATTATTAGAGACGTGAATGTAGGCTTCAAAGTGTATAGAAAACTTAGAGAGCTGAGAGAGAAGGGGGATAGTAAGCCTTTAGAAAAGCCAGAAGAGTTTGAAGGCTGCGATCCAGAGACTAGAGCTATATTGTCAAAGAGCAGAGTACTAGAGGGGGTTATAGGCGACATGGTCTACAGTATACGAGTATTGTCTTGTAGAGAGAGCTTAAAGCCTATTTGCGTAGAGAGCTATGAGCTTTTTAGTGGTGAACTTATCATCGCCGAGGATGTATCCTCATTGGTAATGCCTTACATGTACATTGCTGAGAGTAAGCTGGGTAGAATCCTAGTGAGGAGTTTACGAATGAGATATAGCGAGATACCCGTGGGGACAAGACTACTAATATCAAACTGTAGAGTAGAAAAATGCTCTGATAGCTCAACGCGTATTAGCTTAGATGAATGTACAGTTAAGCTACTCTCAACTCCACATTTTCCCACTCTCTAAATTCCGTCACTTTCAATTCTTTAGATTGTATCCACACTAATAATGAAAATGAAACCGCACTCATATGCATAGTAAGCACCATAGAGGAACGGATCTTCCCTGATCCTCAAGGACAATCTTGTCTTGGAGCTTTATGTGTATTAGTGGTGTGTATTTGAGTTTTTCTCAGTGTTTTTAATATGGGCTTATCTACGTGTATATTAAGAGCACTATGTGGGTGTGGCTGGCTGTGGCACGTGTACTTATTGTTACAGGTAGACTTGCTGAGCCGATTATTAAGAGAGTTCTTGCCGAGGTTAAGACAAGTCACGAAGTCGACGTCTTAGTTACACCTGTTGAAGTGGCTGCTTTTCTCACAGCTGAATACATAGCACAGTATCTTAAACAGCGTAGTGTGAGAGGCTATGATTACATATTAATACCTGGTCTTACAAGAGGCTCTGGGAGAGTTATTGAAGAGGCTACTGGTATTAAAACTGTTAAAGGTACTATAAACGCGCATGATCTCGTAGAGATCTTAAAACTCGGAGATCTAAATATACTATCACCAGATATACCTGCTGATAGTGTTTTGAGTAGTATTATTGAAGAAAGGAGCAAAGAAATATTGAGAATGTTTGAAAGCTCTTTAACATATGAGAACAGTATAACTATTGGTAATTTAAAAGTACCCTTAAACCCACCACCAATTAGAGTAGCTGCAGAAATCACAGAAGTTCACTTGGCTGATGACAAGAGACTTATCGAGGAGGCTTTAAAGTACATTGAAAGTGGTGCAGACATTATTGTACTTGGTTTTGAAGCTCTACATCCACATCCAGATAAAGTTTACAGAGCTGTTAGAGTGATAAAAAGTGAGCTTGATGTACCAGTAGCTGTAGACACTTCGATACCTAGTGAGATAAATTCAGCTATGCAAGCTGGTGTAGATGTGATTGTAAATATTGACTTAACTAATATTGATAAAGTTGAACATGTTGATAAAGATGTAGCTATTGTTACTATTCCAAGAAACCCCATTACTAATACTATACCTAAAGAGCCTAATGTTAGAGTAACGCTTCTTGAGAAATCTGTAAATACTATTAAGAGTAGAGGCTTTGAGAAAGTACTTGCAGATGCTGTTTTAGAACCTTTTGGACAATTCTTCTCTTCACTCTTAGCATACTATATGTTTAAGCAGAGAAATCCACAAATTCCATTATTTGCAAGTGTAAGTAATGTGACAGAGTTAGTAGATGTTGATAGTGTAGGTATAAATGCATCTATAGTTATGATTGCTCAGGAAATTGGTGTAAGTGCAATACTTGTTGTTGAGAGGAGTGTAAAAGCACAGGGTTCAACATTAGAGGTAAAAATTGCCTCGCAAATGGCTACACTTGCACATTACAAGAACTCTCCGCCAGAAAATCTAGGAGTATCTTTACTCATATTGAAAGATAAGAGGAGATATGATGTAGAGTTTAAGGGAGAGTATGATGTTATCGTAGAGGCTTTTGAGGAGGAAAAGCCTTATACTCTAGATCCACTTGGAGTATTTAAAATTAGAGTTAACCGTGAACTTAACTATATAGAAGCCTTATATGTAGGTAGAAAAGGTAGAGTTTTAATTAGAGGTAAGAGTGCTAAGGCTATACAAAATAAAATCCTAGAGCTTGAGCTTATATCTCAGCTCTCACATGCAATGTACTTGGGAAGAGAACTTGAAAAAGCTGAAATAGCATTACAACTAGGTAAGAACTACATACAGGAAGAACCACTATTTACAAAGCCCAAATACATTAAACTTGCCGAACCAAGGAAAACTTAGAGAAACGATTCTTCCTGATCCTTAGGGAAGATCCGATCCTCCACGGGCTTTCCGCATGTAAGAGTTTGACTCATTTTTATTATCAATGTTACGTTTCATATCAAATCCCACTCATCACCCATATGATTTCCCCTAAACCCCCAGGGACTACCTACGAGCTTCTGCTTAGATCTTTTTTGACCAATCTGCATGATTACTGTAAGAATAAAATTGAAACACCAACTATAATACCAGAACAGCAGAGCAATGTTAAGAAACTTAAGTAAAAAGTCCACCTTGGAATACAATAGAGGGGATCGAAAGGGATGGGGAATTACGGTGTTCTTATTATGGAGTTTCTTTTTTGTACTGCGTAGAGTGCTATTGTAGAAACTATTATGTCTGCTGAGGATCCAGGATTAATGCCTCTTTTTGCAAGCTCGTGGTCAAAGACCCACGTAGTATTTAAACACTTCTCTCTACTCGTTAAGCATAGATCTAATACTTCCTTAGCTCTCTCTGAAACCCACATTGCTATGTTTAAGCCGTGTTTCTTAGTAATTAGTGTATCTATGTCGTGTGCTAATTGGTAGAGGTAAGTTTCAACTAGGGCTAAATTCCAATTACTATGTGTTTTAAGTCTCTCCTTGAGAAATAGTGTATTTCTAAGTGATCTTGTATATCCATCAACAATCTCTCTACATACAATATCACTTCTAGAACTATATTCAAGTATATCCCAGAGCCTGTAACTCCCAGCTATAAGTTTCTCTCTATAATCTTCATCCCAAATATTTGGTAAATCTCCCACTACATCTGATTTTCTAATATAACTTGGAGAAGCAGCTCTAACAGCATTATAAAAGTGCACGGAATCTAAGACTGTAGAATACTTGTACACAAGATCTCTCGCACTTCTAGCTATACTAGAAGCTTCTAAAACACCTTTATTTATACACGCAACATATCCACAAGCCACTGCTAGTGGATATAAGAGAAGTGCTGAGCCAAGACACGTATTGCCTCCTCCAGAAACTCTCTTAGACTCCTTAACACTAGATTCAATTAGATCTCCTATTAGAATTTTTAGAGAAAAACCCCTAGTGAGCTTACAACCTCTAAGTAAGGCTCTAAATACATGGTGTTCTACTATAGTAGCTGTTATTAAGAAATCTTCAAACATAGTGTCACTAAAATCTCTTAACCTATGAACATTTCCTGGTTTAGGATATCCAGCAACTTCTAGTGCTATTGAAGAAGCAAGTAAGTATGAAGTATATTTAAGCTTAGCTATAGGTATAACCCTATTCATCAACAATATCACCTTAAAACTAACTAGTAGTACTTTAATAACTTTCCTCAAATACATTGTAGCTGCTGGAAAACTTAAATAAACATTTTAATCTTAGTCATTTTGAACTTAAGGTACAAGTAAATGTATTACTAATACTGAAAGTAGTATAATCACAGTAAATACTCCATCAATTTTCTTAAATTTTAAATTTCTATAAAAAGTCCTCTTACTACTATACCCAAATCCTCTAAGTTCAAGTGCTTCTACAAGATCTCTTGCTCTTAGTAGTGAGCAGACAAAAGCCGGTATTAGTATTGCATTGAGTTTTTTAAGTTTCTCTTTTATGCCTCCTTTTTCTAGTTCTAGACCTCTAGACCTCTGCGCGTCGTAAATATCGCTTAACTCACCTAATACTATAGGGATAAATCTCACTGCTATTATTAAAGTGTAGAGATATGTGTATTTAAAACCGAGTTTCACGAGAGCGTGTACAAATTCGCGTGGAGTTGTAGATGAAGCTACAGTTGTTATGGCAGCAGCAACTATGGTAGTTCTTACGAATACTTTAATTTGCTCTAAAACAGCTTCTCCAAGAGTTCCTTCACCGAAGACAACGGTGAAGAGTATTATAAACACCATGGTAAAGATCATGAGTGGTGCGAGTCCTATGAGAATGTAGAGAGCTCTCTTGTAGATTCTTGGATATAGTGACGCTAAGACATATATGAAAACTAGGGTTGTTAATAGTTTTATAATGCTCCTCGTAGAGATCATGACGAATACTACAGCTAAATATAGAAGTTTTATTCTCGGATCGAGATTGTGATAGAAACTTTCAGTTTCTTCGTAAATTAAAGCACTCTGTAAATGCTTTATAAAGCTCTTTTCAAGAGACACCATAACACCTCTTCAAGTACTCTGCAAATTCGTGGCTATTCAAAGACTTACAAAGATTCTCTAAGCCGAGAGATCTCACTAGTTCAACTATTTGTGGTGGTATAATGTGAGAGTCTTTGAGCACATCTACTTTATAAAAGACTTCTCTAGGACTACCACTAACTACTATTTTCCCGTCAGTCATAATTACAATTCTCGTAAGAGGAGCTAGAGCCAGAAACTCTATATCATGTGATACAATAATAACTGTCTTCTTCTTCTCAATAATTCTATTAAGCATTTTTAATAGCTCTAATTTGAGAGAGTAATCTATGCCAGCAGTAGGTTCATCTAATACTATGATAGGGGGCTCATAAGCTACTATAGATGCTATAGCTAACCTCCTCTGCTCGCCAATAGAGAGTTCATATGGAGATCTCTCAGCATAGTCCTCAAGGCCGAATACCTTTAATACTTTTAAAGCTCGTTCAACGCAGTTCTCACAGCCGAAATTTCTTAGTGTAAAAAGCACTTCGCGCAAAACTGTTTTTTCAAAGAACTGGTGGAGTGGGTTTTGAAATACTAAACCTACACTTCTCGCTAACTCAGCTACAGTACTAGACTTGGTGTCTTTCCCAAATACTAAGACTCTACCTTTCCAAGGCTTTAAAAGTCCGTTAAAATGCTTTATTAACGTAGTCTTACCCGCTCCATTTGAACCAACTATAGCTATGAATTCTCCTTGAAATACTTCTAAATTAACACCTCTCAAAGCTATTCTGCCATCTGGATACTTAAACCATAAGTCTTCGACGAGTATCACGCGATCAGAGCTGTGTGTAGAAGTATTGTCGTAGTTACCATTAACCGAGCTAATAGTACAGATATTATTGTTACTCGCTATATCTTTCGTTAACGTCTCAATAGCTTTGAAGTCTATGTGTAGAGGTATAAAGTCCTTATTGAGCTCTTTAAATAACCTAGATATAGGTGGTACTTCAACACCAGTCTCTAATAGTTTATTAATAGCTGATGCGGGTTCTCCATCAAATAAAATTCTCTTATCTAACACTACAACTCTGTCTGCGTACTTAATGAGCTCGGAGAGTCTGTGCTCAACAACTATAATAGTGATTCCTCTCTCCTTGCAGAGCTTGTAGAGAGTTGAAATGAGTTCTCTGGCTCCTAGTGGGTCTAGGTGTGCTAGGGGCTCATCGAGTATTAGTATTTTTGAATTTAATGCTAGTGCACTAGCTATAACAACTTTCTGGATTTCACCACTAGATAGTGTGTAAGTAAGTCTCTTTTTGAGGTGATCTATTCCTAGAGCTTTAATAGATTCATCAACTCTTCTACGAATATCCTCAGGTTTATATAAGAGATTTTCAAGTGTAAATGCTATTTCCTCTTCAACAACTATATTTACTACTTGGTTTTCAGGATTTTGCATTACAACTCCTACACTATTTACTATAGCCTTAAATCCCTTTTCAACTACATTTACACCATCTACTAAGACTTCTCCGTGTAGTTCACCTCCATAGATATGTGGTATAAGTCCTAAGATTATTCTCACTAAAGTTGATTTTCCACCTCCAGAGGGGCCTGCAATAACTAAAAACTCTCCTCTCTCAATCTCAAGTGATATATTTTGAAGTGCGGGTGTAGGGGATGCCGGGTAAAAATATGTTATGTCTTTTAAAATTATAGCTTTTTTCGTGGAAATACTACCCCCTCTTATATAGATGCCTTATGTGTAAGTTTTCAGCAAGTCCAGGAACTCTCGAAATAGCTTCTATAAGTGTGAACGCTATTATAAATGCTACTAGACCCTCTATAATGTAGTTAATTAGGTAGTAGAGTGGGGCGATGAGGTAAAGTTTTCTGACAACGCTAATTTCAGTGATACCGAACACTCCCTCATAAACCTGTGGAATTGCAAATATTGTACAGCCAAAAGCTTTATCAAACTCTCTACTAGCAAACATTAACATGTATAGTGCTATATAGTAGTAAGGGGTTTTTATTTTTTTACGTAATAGCCACATAATCACTGGTATGAGGATTAAAGCAGCTATTTTATCGTAAAACGCCACGAGATATACATACCAGTAATCTGTTACTGGGTTAAATGGTGGTGTAAACATAGCTATAATTAACATAGCTATCATTACAACCACAGGGATCTTCCACTTCTTCTCAGTTAGGAATCCTGCTGCAAGTGCTGAGAGAGGTGCTGCTGGTATAAATGGAAGTGAGTAAATACTAGGTGTGGTCAGGTATTTTAAGGTGTTCCCCACAAGTACTGCTCCAAATCCCGGTATAGGTCCTAGTAGAACCCCTAAGATAGGAGAGAATGCTGCACCAATCTCTATTTTCCCAGGTGTTCCAATAATAGGTATTCCAGGTAGAAATAATAGCATGTAGTATATTGCTGCACCTATTGCTGCATATGCAACCACATAGACAGTTCTAGGTTTCTGTGTAGACATCTAGTTTCCCCTGTAACATGTTACACACGAAAAACTATATTTTTCAGAATTTATAAATATTATTTACTGTGGGTGCTTTACTCAATGATTGCACAAATCTCAGAATTTAAGGAGTTACATCCATATGTAATACTACTACCCACTGGTATTTCTGAGAAAGTACAATACATTATGACACTGTTCTCCTCCCCTGTTACTATTGAGGTATTAAAGCTTTTTAAGTGGGATAAAGAGGTCTGTCAAAAAGAAATTATTATGGCACTCAGTCAACACTCTAATAAAACTGTTCTAAGTTCAATTAGAAAACTCGTTTCACTAAATTTACTAGAAGAAAAGGAGAAAGTAGAGATTAGAGGTAATCGTAAAGTTAAAATGAAGTGTTATAAGTTAACAGATACTGGTAAGTGGTATAGTATACTGTTTAAGGATATTAGTGAATTAGATAAGGAGGTTATTAAAGAAGCTGTGACAAATTTATCAGTAATGTTTATGGCTAAAATATTACCTTTCTCAGACTACCTAAAAATAGGCTTTATAGATTTCATTAATCAAGTAATGAGTAGTAGTATAAGAAGTGCTGCTAAATCAAAGAAACATCACGAATGTGATTTAGTAGTATTTGGTTCTTTAGCTTTGGATATATATTTAAACCCTGATATAAGAATGTGTTCTGGCGGCTCAGGCGCTAATGTTGCTGTATCAGCATCTAGTTTAGGGTTAAAAACGTGTTTTGTAGGCAGAGCACCTGCTAATATTATTGGCTCATACCTATTAGCAGAGATGATCGGTGATGGTGTTGATGTTAGTTTAACTGAACTATTTCAAGAAGTTGAATTACCAGTATGTATTATACTGGAACCACTTGAACCAACACACATGAAGTGTAAAGTACAAACAGATCTGAAGCTCTTACCAGTTATGCAGAAAGTTAGTAATGAAGTAGTTCAAGCATGCAATAATTCACGATCATTATATCTAGGAGAGGGTGTTTGCAAAACATACTTAGAACTATTAAGTAAGATCAGTAGAAATGGTAAGATAATAGTGTTTCGTCCACATGAAATAACTTTAAAGCAGTACTTTGAGGAATTTACATCTCTATTACAGTATTCACCAATTTTAATCTTAAATGAGGAAAAAGAACGCATATTAAAATATAAAGGACTTGAAATACCAGGGGATTTATTCAAAGCTGGAGTTGAGGAGTTAATTGTAACAAGAGGGTCTAAGGGTGCAACACTCTATGTGAGAGGTAAAGAACCTGCTACTTATACCCCACCACTAGTAAACGCAGTTAATACGATTGGTGCCGGTGATGCGTTTTCGGCATCACTAATATATTATTTACTAAGAGGTATTAATATTGAAGAAGCTGTGAAGAAAGCTGTTTACTTATCAGCATTATCAACAACTCAACTATCATCTAGAAAATACTTAGCTAAGGTAGAATGATCTTGAGTGTTGTCTACTAGTTAAAACTTAGGATTATTCTTCTAAGATCGAAAACTTTTTAAGACAACCCGATTTAAAAGCAAATTAGGTGATTTCACGGTGTCTAAGCTTGGAGATGTCATTGTTGAAGACACATTTGCAGAAGCTTTTCCTATGTACGCAACACGTTTACTAATAACGGCCTCAACGAGGAGGTGGGCTTATATTGCCGCGTTAAAAGCCACAGGCTTTGGTACTTCAGTAATTGCTTCTCCAGGAGAGTGTGATATTGAGGCACTTGTATCTCCAAACATAACGCCTGATCAGAGGCCTGGTGCGTATATACAGATATATCACAGTGACCCAGCTAGTCTAAAACTAGTTACTCTAACACGCGTAGGACAGTGTATTTTAACGTGTCCAACAACAGCGCTATTCGACGGTCTTCCTAAAATTAAGAGGAGAATGAGTATAGGTAAGGCAATTGCGAAATTTGGAGATGGATTTGAGAAAGAAGACGTCCTTTATGGGAGGAGAGTTTGGAGAATACCCGTTATGGAGGGGGAGTTTATAATTGAAGAGTCTGTGGGAGTATTGAAGGGCGTAGCTGGAGGAAATATATTAATACTAGCTAAAAGTCAAGAAGCGGGTTTAGAAGCTGCTGAAAAAGCTGTTAAAGCAATTAAAAAATACGTGAGAGGAGTTATTACACCTTTCCCCGGAGGTATAGTTAGATCTGGGTCTAAAGTAGGCTCTCTTAAATATCCAAAATTAAGAGCAACAACTAATCACCTCTATTGCCCAACTCTTAGAGGAGTTGTAAAAGAGAGCAAAATACCTGAAGGCGTAAGTTCTGTTTACGAAATTGTTATTAATGGTTTAAGAAAAGATTATGTGTTAAAAGCTATGGGCGTAGCAATTAAGGCTGCTGTACAAGTACCTGGAGTAGTAATGATTTCTGCTGGTAATTATGGAGGTAAGTTAGGGCCATATCACTTCTACTTAAAAGAGGCTCTAGAAGCTGCTAAAGACGTTGATGTTAAACTAGGTTAGGGGTTCTAATGAGGGATATATTTTGAGCGAGGCAAAATTCGAGGGTAGAAAACTATTCTTACTAAATACTGGAAGATCTCTAATGCAAGGTATTAGCATGGAGAGCGAGAGTAAGTGGAGTAAGAAGTATTTTGACGCGGTAGCAATTGTAGAAATGAATCCTAGCGATATATCAGATCTTGGTGTAAAAGACCGCGTCAAAGTCTATAATGAACACGGCACAGTAGTTCTGAGAGTAAAACCTAATAATAACATTCCTAGAGGACAATTATTTATACCCATGGGTCCTTGGGCTAATATGTTAACAGATCCTAATACTGATGCAACTGGAATGCCTTATTTAAAGGGTGTTAAAGTTTTTGTTGAAACTACGGATGAACCTCTAACTGCACTAGTAGATGTACTTAAATTACTTGGAGCAAAACACTTAGAGATCTACATGGAGGATATACCGCTTAAAACTGGAGAGAAGAGAGTAGTGGAAAACGTGGTGTGCCCCTTCTGCGGGGATTTATGCGATCACCTCACCATAGAGGTTGATGGTAATAAGATAGTAAAGAATACAGGAGGGTGTGCTATATCATCTGCGAAGTTTCTAAATTATCATAGACATAGAATTTTAAAACCCTATATAAGAGAAGGAGGTAAGCTCGTTGAAGTAGACTTAGATAAGGCTCTGGATAAAGCTGCTGAGATCATGGTGAGCGCGAAGTACCCGCTAATATTTGGATTATCTAATACAGATGTAGAGGCTAATAGATATGCTATTGAACTCGCAGAATTAACACACGGCGTAGTAGATAATACCTCAGTCTTCTGTCATGGTCCTACAGCTCTCGCTGTTCAAGAAGTCGGTGCTGTCAGATTTACTTTTGCAGTGGCAATTCACTTAGCCGACTTAGTTATATTTTGGGGTTGTAATCCGCTAGAAGCTCATCCAAATCACTTTGCTAGAATTGTTCTGCGAGAAGGGCGATTTGTTAGAGGTAGGAGAGAGAGGAAAGTAGTAGTTATTGACACGAGGAGAACTCCTACGGCGGGCTCAGCTGATTTATACATACAAGTTGAACCCGGTAGAGATTATGAATTGTTAACAGCGCTTAGAATGGCTATTAGAGATCTCGATATTGAGACCCCTCTTGTAGCCGGTGTACCTAGAGAGAAAGTCCTCGAGTTAGCTGAAATGATGAAGACTGCGAAGTATGGTGTAATATTCTTCGGCCTAGGATTAACAATGACGGGTGCTAAGTATAGGAACATAGTTGCTGCGATAAAACTTGTTCAGGAGCTCAATGAGTGGACAAAGTTTGGTTTAATACCAATGAGAGGGCACTATAATGTTACTGGATCAAATCAGGTACTACTATGGATTACTTGCTATCCATTCGCAGTTCACTATGCTAGGGGATTTCCAAAAATGATTACTGGAGTGACAAGCGCTACTGATCTACTAGTTAACGGTGATGTAGATGCAGCATTAATTATTGCTAGTGATCCAGCCGCCCACTTCCCAAGAAAAGCTGTTGAACACTTGTCTAAAATACCCGTTATAGTTATTGATGCTAAGTGGTCTCTAACTACAGCATTTGCAGATGTTATAATTCCAGGTGCACTTGTTGGAATAGAGTGTGAGGGTGCAGCTTATAGAATGGATGAAGTATCTATTCGATTAAAGAAAATTGTTGAACCAGCACCGGGAATTCTACCTGACTCAGAAGTGCTAAAGAGATTAGTTGAGAGAGTTAAAGCTAAATTAGGTGTAATGTATGAGTGAAATTCTAATTAGAAACGGCTTTGTCTACGATCCTATTAATGGAATTAACGGTGAAGTACTCGATATTGCGGTAAAAGGCGGTAAAATAGTTGATCCTTCGCAAATAGATCTCAGTAAGGCATTAGTAATAGATGCTAAAGGTAAAGTCGTAATGCCCGGGGGAATAGATATACATAGTCATATAGCTGGGCCTAAAGTTAATATTGGTAGGCTTATGAGGCCTGAAGACCACTACTTAACTAATAAACCACACAAATTACCCTATCGCAGAGCTGAGACAGGTCTAACAGTACCAAATGTCTTTAGAATAGGGTATGATTATGCGAGAATGGGCTATACACTAGTAGTAGAGCCGGCAACACCACCTATTAAGACTAGACATACCCATGAAGAGCTAGACGACATACCCATAATAGATAAAGCTGCATATGTACTAGTTGACTCTAACTGGCTAGCTCTAGATTTAATCGTTGAGGGCTTGAGAGAGTTGCTTGCAGCATACTTGGCGTGGCTACTCTATGCTACTAAAACATATGCATTAAAACTGGTTGATCCAGGCTCGGATGTCACCTGGGTCTTGACTGGTAGGGGGATAGATGTTGATGAGCAGATCCCAGCCTATAATATTACTCCGAGAGATGTAGTTAGAGAGATAGGTAACGCCTCTCAACTATTAAACCTACCTCACAAAATGCATATTCACTGTAATAGACTCGGCTATCCAGGTAACTACTTGACAACTCTAAAAACAATGGATATTACTAAGGATATCTCGCGAATAAGTGAAACCCCAGCTCTACATGTAACTCACGTGCAGTTCACTGGGTATAAGGGAGAGAGCTGGGCAACTCTTGAGAGTGGTGGTGAAGATATAGCTAAGGCTATGAGAGCGAATCCATATGTAACACTAGATCTCGGGCAGGTTATTCTCGGGAGACCTGCTACAACAATGACTGCAGATGCTCCCTTTGAGTACGTATTGTATCATTTAACAAGGTGGAAGTGGGCTAATGCTGATACAGAAGTTGAAACAGCAGCTGGTATTGTACCTTATAAGTATAAGAAGCGTAGTTTTGTAAACACTATTCAGTGGGCTATAGGGCTGGAAGTTGCGCTTTTAACTAGAGATCCCTGGAGAGTAATTCCAACCACAGATCACCCTAACGCTGGGCCATTCAGAGATTACCCCATTATGTTCTCATGGCTTATTAGCAAGAAAGCCCGTGAGGACCTCATAAAAGAAGCTAATCAACGTGCATTGAGGAAAACAACTCTACCATCAATAGATGTAGAGTTTTCTCTACACGACATAGCAGTTATGACAAGAGCAGCTCCAGCTAAACTACTCGGCTTAGAGAGGTTTAAGGGTCACTTGGGAGTTGGAGCAGATGCTGATATAGCTATTTATGACTTAAATCCGAGAGAAGTAGATTTGAGTAGAGAATATGAGAAATTCGTTAAGGCATTTAAGAGAGCATGGTTGGTAATTAAGAGTGGAGAGATAGTTGTTAGAGAGGGAGAGGTAGTTAAAACTACATATGGGAGTACATATTATATTGAACCAGAAATACCCAGCGATTTGAAGAGAGATCTAGATAGTTTTCTCAAAAAGAAGTTTAAAGAGTACTACTCAATAGCTTTAGACTCTATATTTATAAGAGAATATGAGTTAAGAAGAGCTGTAAAGATCCCTATTACTACTAGAATTAAGGGGTGAAATACATGTCTACTATAACATATTCCTTATACCTTAAGATTAAACCTACAGTTTTAATTGATGTTAGACATTTAACACCCGACGAATTTGCTGGTAAAGAATTATCCAGTATAAAGAGTATAGCTGTGTGGGAGGGAGGTAAGAAAACTTATTTATCAGAATTATTTGATATTAAAGGACCTGAAAAAGCACCAGCAGACCCGGGACAAATAACTATAACTTTTGAAGTAGGCTCTAGTAAATTGTGTTATATTGGCTATAAGATGAGTAAAGGCAAGATAATTGTGAAAGGAGATGCAGGTCACTTAGTAGGCTATAAGATGAGAGGAGGCAATATAGTAGTTGAGGGAAGTGCTAGGGATTATGTTGGAGCTAAAATGAAAGATGGTACTATTGAAATTCATGGTAATGTAGGCCACAAATTAGGTGGGAAATTACTTGGAGAAAAGCCTGGTAAGGGTATGAAGGGTGGTACTATAATAGTTCATGGTAATGCAGGATCAGAAGTGGGAGTTGGAATGGAGAGAGGAGTAATAATAATAAATGGAAATGCCGGTAATCTGGTGGGATCAGATATGACTGGTGGAAGTGTAGTTGTAAGAGGAAATTGTGGTTTATATCCAGGTTCTGGAATGAGTGGTGGGAGGATTATTGTAGGTGGTAAAGTAGATGCTATTTTACCGAGCTTTTACGCCGACTCAATGGTGCCTTCAATTTCAATTAGAGGTGTTAAGTTTGATAAGCCATTTATGGTGTTTATTGGAGATGTAATTGTGGGTGGTAAAGGTCTTCTCTACATATCATATAGTGATAATAGAGAATTATTAGAGTATTACCGTTCTCTAATTGAAGAGGTGAGTGTAGAGATATGACTTTATCCATGAATAAATTAGCAGTTAAATTAATTAGTGAAATGTTTGCTAAGGAGAGAGAGCTTAAAATTACGAGTACAAAAATAGCTGGGGCAACAATAATTGATGCTGGTGTAAAAACAGGTTCAAGTTTTGAAGCAGGCGTTTATGTATCTAAAATATGTTTAGGAGGATTAGCAAGTGTATCTATTACAAGCTATAAGATCAAGGAGTATTATGTTCCAGCTGTAGAGGTTTCTACAGATCACCCGTTAGAGGCGTGTATGGCTTCTCAATTAGCTGGGTGGAGAATTAGTGTTAAAGATTTCTTTGCTAATGGTAGCGGCCCTGCTAGAGCACTAGCTAGAAAGCCTAAGAAGTTATTTGAGAAGATAGGGTATAGTGAGGAGTCAGATGAAGCTGTTCTAGTCTTAGAAACTGAGAAATATCCAGATGAGGAAGTAGTAAAGTATATTAGTAGTGAAGTTAGAGTTAGACCTGAAAATCTCTACTTAGTACTAGTCTCACCTGCTAGTACTGCAGGAACTGTACAGGTTAGCGCGAGAATAGTAGAGACAGGAATATTTAAATTATATACATTAGAATTTGACTTAAAGACTATACTATATGGTTATGGAGTGTGTCCAGTTGCGCCACTACACACTAGCCCCCTGAAAATGGCCGGTAGATCAAATGACATGTTACTATATGGGGGAATAACATACTACATTGTAGATTACCCTGATGATGTAAAGTTGAGTGAGTATATAAGTAAAGTGCCTAGTTTAGCTTCAAGAGATTATGGTAAGTCTTTTACAGAACTAGTTGATCAGTATGGATGGGATTTCTTATATAAAGTTGATCCCTCTATATTTGCACCCGCACTCGTAGTTGTTAATAATATTAGAAGTGGACGTACATTAACCTCTGGTAAAATAAATCACGATATTCTCGAAAAAGCGCTAATTAGTTAAAAGAATTTTTACTTCCTAGCTTTACTTATCACGTACTTTGATATTTCCATGGCTATGTCTATGTCGGGGTGAGCACTCTGTAAACCATGCCATCCTGGTTGACTATTAACTTCGAGAACATATATATTCTCTCTTGTTCTAATGATATCTACACCTCCTATTTCACATTCAAGTACTCTAGCCGCTTTAATGGCTAAGTCTTCAACTTCCGGGTCTATTTTCTTTAAGGGTATGGGGGCTCCACCTCTCGCAATATTTGTTTTCCAAGATCCAGCAGGAGCTCTTCTAATCATAGCTGCTAATACCCTGTAACCTAATACAAATACACGAATATCTATTCCTCCATGTTCTATGTATTCTTGAAGATAAATAGTGTGTCTAGTAAATTGCAGAGAGCGCGTGACCTCCCACAGCACATCACGATCACCTAGAACAAGCCTAGTTGAACCATGACCCCTAGATCCAAACATTGGCTTTAACACAATAAACTTAGAACCTAGTAGCTCAGTATTTCTAAGTGCTAGACTTGAACGCTCAGTTACAATAGTCCTAGGTACTGGTAGTCCATTTTGTTTAAACACATATAGTGATCTGAACTTATCAACACACTTCTCGATAGCTGAGGGTTTATTAAAAACCGGAACTCCCTGTTCCTGTAGAGCGTAGAGTAGGTCTATTCTATAAATAGCCTGGTCAAGGCTAACCCTACCAAATGGCCTAACAATAATAGCTGACACTTCTCTAGTAATGTCAATATTACCCACATACGCCTTAAAACGATCAATATCTATGAAAGACACTATATCTCTAAATCTAAAACAAAACGGTCTATGACCTAGCGACTCAATAGCCCTAGCAAGCTCTCGAGAAGCCCAACCATTGGGGTTTCTAGTCAATATTCCTATGATCAAGACAACCACACCTAAGACAAAATTTCACAACTGTAATTCACAGTGTAACTTTGTCAAAAAGAGTATTAATAATAGATAATTTTACTGTTTAATGGAGAAGTGCTCTAGAAGATCGGTGATACTTCTGTCTTAAGGAGCTCTCCTATTTATAGTAAGACCTATTAGCCATGAAGTACTAGACACTGCGTGAGGTGTAATGGGTATTGGGGTTATCTTCATTGATGCAGAGAGCTTACCGGAGGCTTGGGAGAAGTCTCTTATTCAGCTCGCGGAGAGGGGGGTGGTGATAGATACTGAGTACGGTGAGAGGTCCGTTGATGCACCAGCAGTGATCCTAGTGAAAACACCATTCTCCGAGCCTAGAGTACACCTTAAAGGCATTGTAGCCGGCTCTCTTAAAGGCCTCATAGACTACGTTGACGAAGTTGTTAGGGGTGTTCACGATCATCTGGTTGAGAAGCTAGAGTACACGTATCACGAGAGGTTGTTCTCATATAGGCTACCAGGTGGTGAGATAGTAAATCAAATTACGAGGGTTATTGAGAAGTTGAAGAGAGCTCCTTACACTAGGAGAGCTCAGGCTATAACTTGGCAGCCCTGGAGAGATCTGATCTCAGATCACCCGCCGTGCCTTCAGAGACTCTGGTTTAGAGTAGTTGACGGGAGATTAGTACTTCACGCACACATGAGGAGTAATGATGCACTTAAAGCGGCATTTATGAATATGTATGCTTTCACAGAGCTACAGAAGTACGTTGCTGAGCATGTGGGTGTTGAAATAGGCTACTACATGCACATAGCAGACTCCTACCACGTATATGAGAGAGACTGGAAGTGGTTTTATAAATTCGTAGAGCAAATCAAAACCGGTGAGTCTAGGAAAAAGTGGATTACTACTAGCGATTACTATAGGAGAATTAGTGCTATTAATATTAAATAATTATTTTATCTTGTTCACGATTTCAATATGTTGTTCTTCTCTATTTTAATTACCACTGCAGGGTAATGCTTAATTTTATTCATATCTACCCATCTCACTTTATCAAAGCTATTTTTTCCAAGATTTCTTAGCATTTCAATAGCTGTTCTGCCGAGCCCATGACCCATAGATTTCTCAGCTATCTTGGCTATTTTGAGTATTCGAGGTAAGCCTAGCCAGTAGCCATCATATGCAACTGGTGTTGGATATTCTGTGAACTTCTCTGCGAATAGGCGTCCTAAGATGTATCCTAGACCGCCAAGATCTATAATACCCTTCACATAAGAAGGTCTTGTAGAGATAGCTAGTGATGATATGTGTCTGGGTTTAAATGTCCTATCAGTATCTACGAGGAGAATATAGACATCTTTACCCACCAGCTTAACAATCTCCTCTCTAATTTTCCTGGCTATTTTATCAGCATTTCTCAAAGGTAGAGAGACGTAGTAGTAGGGTAAATTAGTAGTGTCAATACCTGCTTCAGAACATGGTTTTATAAAGTGGTGTAATCCCCCATATTTAATAGATAACTTCTTGTGTATAGCTAAATATTCTAGTGGAATTTCTCTTATGAGATCTAAGAAGTCTTCACCACGTCTAAAAAGCCTATAAAGTAAACGACCCCAGAGATGTGAATTAACAATTTTCGTAAAATACTTAGAAATAGGATCTGGCTTAATAATGCTTTCATCATATATATTCCCTAATGCAACCGAAATAGCTTTTTCAGTTATCACTACAAATGAGCCATCACCTAGAAACTCCTTGTACTTATTAACGATCTCTCTTACAAAATTACTCCCTGGAAACCAGTACTTAAACGGCTTTCTAAACACTCTAATACACACACGCCGAGATAAGTAATTTCTATAAGCACGATTACGATTATAAACAGTCATAACAAACACTTAAGTAGAAATTAATAATCAAATTTTAAAGATTACCTGCCCTACGCAACTATTTTGTTTTTTATATTGGTTTATGGTAGTTTATATTAGTAATCTTATTTTTGCTGTGGGAAATGCTTATAAGCTTTAAGAGAGTTAGAAATAGGAGAGGCATTAAACTCAAGATGTGGGGTCTCTGGGGTGGCCCTAAACGCCCCTGAGCAGATGCAAACCCAAGAAGTGATGAGGGGGAACAAGGATGAGGCGATGACATCAAACTATAACTATATAAATCTATGTAAGAGCTGAACCCCTCTTAAAACCTCTATACTTCTATTCACAGAGCTCTAAATC
>CAZMCE010000016.1:0-20816 GCA_964564855.1 uncultured Thermosphaera sp.
TAAGCCAAGGCCGCCTAAGAAGAAGTAGCTCTTTACTAAGGCTTAAAGTAAATTTTTTCTCTCTTCTCTTTTTTGCTCTATCTAACAATTTAAAATGCGCAAACGCTTATAGAAATCACGAAAACTAGTAACCAGGGTAAAGAATGATAGTGTTTAATAGCTACAATTTCATTCGTGTTCTTGATCAATTTTGCTTATGTGCTCATAGTGAGCTCTCACTATTTTTATTAATTCCCAAATTTATAGTGAACAATAAGAGTAGGCGTGAAAGTTACTATGGGCATAAAAGTTCCTGCGGGCCTTACCTTATTGGAAGGTGAGAGACCATATTGGTATGGTAGAATGAGCTGGAAAGCGAGCTGGGATCTAATATTACTGGGGATTTTGACTATTTGGGCATATGGATTTGGATTATTGTTGTTCCTGTTAGCCCTTTCAAGAGTTTTAGCATCAGAATACTTTGTAACAAATCAAAGAGTGTATATTAAATATGGCCTCCTCGCTAAACGTGCTTTTGAAATAAAAATTGAGTGGATCACAGATGTCGTAGTCCGACAGGGAGTTATGGGTAAAATATTAAACTATGGAAATATTATAATCTCTATCTCTGGACAATATACTGGATCAGTTATCATGGCAGGAGTATCAGATCCCATGCACATTAAAACAATAATTGATGACATTCTTAGGAAAAGCAGAAAATCAAGAAAATAATGGAGAAGATCAATAAGTGCCTAGAAATACATGCTTATACACTATTAAGCCTCATTTCACTACTTGCATTCTCGTAGAGACTAAATAAATGATTAGAAAGGATTGTATCTAGTGAGTCGCGCTAAATATGTGGAGACACGCAATGTGATGTTGAGGCGAATAGTTGTTGCTTAAATACTTCTAGTACACATAATATTCTCAAGGACTTAGAATAGGTGATCTGGTTGATTGACCCTATTAGTTTACTATTCTTTATACTATTTCTCTATCTTGTTATTCATCCTCAATTACAATTCAGAGCACTAGCTAATGCTAGGTTGAAGTCGATTAGAGAAATTGAGAGAAAATACGAGTGGAGAATTATAACGATGTTTCATAGACAGGAGAAAATGGGTTTTCTCGGATTCCCCATATATAGATACATTGACATAGAAGACTCTGAGGCTGTTTTAAGGGCTATTAGAACAACTCCACCAGATCAGCCAATAGCTCTTGTACTACACACGCCTGGAGGATTAGTATTAGCTGCATCACAAATTGCAATGGCACTTAAGAGACACAAGGGTAAAAAGATCGTGATAGTACCACATTACGCTATGAGTGGTGGTACGCTGATCGCGTTAGCGGCTGACGAGATCATAATGGATCAAGACGCCGTTCTAGGCCCGCTTGACCCACAAATACAGGTAGGAGAAGCTGTTTATCCAGCACCTAGTATTATTAGAGTAGCTAAGGTTAAGGGTAATGCTACGCGAGATGACATATTAGTATTAGCAGATGTCGCTGAGAAAGCTATTAGTGAAATACAGAGTTTAATAGTCAAGTTGCTTGAAGACAAACTAGGTAGAGATAGAGCCTTAGAAATTGCTAAAGAACTCACAGAGGGCAAGTACACTCACGACTATCCAATAACAGTAGAAGAGGCTAAGAAACTAGGACTAAATGTTAAAACAGACGTACCACTAGAAATTTACACGCTCATGGAATTATACCCACAGGCTATTCAACAAAGACCCGGTGTAAAGTATTTACCAAGACCCCCCATACCATTTTATCAAAGAAAGCGAGAACAAACTACATCTTAAGAGGAACTCTCGCCGGGCTTAACAGTCACACATAATCCACGCCTGCTTACTAAGTGCAAGTAAGTTAAAATCTTAAGTGGTTATATATAATGGTCTTGAGGACGAATGATTGGGTAAGACAAGCTAAGAGGAATCTTACTTCTGCTATTGTTAACTATAGATAGAGAGACTCCACGAAGAAAGGTTGTTTTAGGCCACACCAAGCAGGTGAAAAAAAGCTGTTAAAGGGTTACTTAGTTTTCTCCACAAAGAGAGAAAAGTATACTCAATTACTTTTATGCTCTCTAAGCTTTGACTAAAAGTTCCTATTGAGATTAAAGAGCGCGCTCTACTACTAGATAAGCACTATATTCCAACTAGATATCCAGCGTTTTTGATAGGGGACTCCAATGGAATATTATACGAGTAGAGATGCTGAGGAGCATGTAGAGTGCGCTGAGAAGATCTTAAAGTGGGGATGAGGAAATTGTTAGAGAAGCTCAAAGAACTAGTTAACTATGAAGTTAAACTAGATAGTACTCTTTGGTTCTAGAGCTCGAGGAGACTATATAAATGAGAGTGATATTGATGTCTTAGTAGTTGCTGAAGAGTTGCCGAGTGATCCGAGAGAAGCGTATGAAGTCTTGAAAAGACTAATTAATGACATTGAAATTCACCCACTATGCCTTAGGACTAGCTCTTTCTCGAAGAAACTGGAGAGCGAAAGTACGCTCATAGTGGAAATACTTGAAGACGGGAGAGTAATTTATGCTGATAAAATATTCTTAGAAGAAACTATGTTAAAATACAGTGAAATAAGGAAAAAGCGGATAAGGAGAGGAAAGATCTGGGGGGACTTAGCTAATATTACTCCGTGTTCACATCGTAATGCTTAGTAGTAGAAGTAGCCCTAAAGCTATTATTGTGAAGACTATGCTTATTCTCGAAGCTATGTAACACCCGTCTTTTACGAGCCCTATTGGTGTTGAGAGGAGTATTATTCCCAGGTAGCCATAGAAACTAATAAGCCCGATATTGCCCTGTACTAGTAGTGGGAATTGTGAGAGCATTTTATATGATACTGAAATGAGTAGTGCTAGTATTAGAATATAGAGCGTGTAGAGGCGAGATCTCTCTTTAACAAATACCCGTATACTCATTAATTCTTCAATAAAAGTATTTATTGCTGTTACGTGAGCTGTACTCGTATAGCTGTATTTTAATGGATTAAGTATTAGTGTGAGTATTTTAGATGAAAGCATAGGTATTCTCACTCTACTTAACATTTCATATCCCTCGAGACCTCGTGAAAGCCCAATATTCACCGCTTTTAAAGCTCCTACTTGAGACCTACTTAGAGACTCTATTAGTGCTAAGTCTAGAGACCTACCTAGTAGTACACTAGAATACACTTCTCTAAAAATCTTAATGACCTCAGCGTCTACGTTGAGTAGGTTACTTAGAAATTTCCTTGTAGAAATATGTAGAACAATTAGCACTATTAGAGTAGTCAAGCCCATTCCAGGTAAACTGTATAGTATGGGTAAGAGAAGCAAGTAGAGTAAGTCGCAGAGTAGTAGGAGAATGTGAGTAGGATAGTAGAGACGCCTTATTACTCTAAGAGCTAGTAAGTAGCTTATCAAACCAATGCACTGAATAATTAAAACACTAATCCACGCGGGTAGGCTCCAAATAGGTAATACAACTAGTAGTGATAGCGTAAGTACTAGGGCTATTGTAGACTCATAGAGTGTTTCTAGAATTCTCAATGACTCCTCAATTCTCGCCTTCATATTTGAGAGTTCTGCACGTAAACTACTATTTACATAAGTCTTTGTGTCACCACTAGTCACTAAAATATCACTATAACCTCTTAGAAAACTCGCTAATTTAGTTACTCGAAGACCTCGACTAAGTTCTTGTAGAGCTACGTGAGGGTCTCCAAGAGACTTCTCTAATACAACATACCAGTTCGCGACATGTACATAGCAGTTCGGTGAGCTAATTTCTCCCTCGTGGATTGCTGTGAAGAGATCGTAAATTTTCAGTCCTCCAGCTTCGATAGCTGATAGTGTAATGAGAAAGTCACTAAAATACTCGTCAAGGCACTTATTAAACCTCTGAAACACATTCTTCAATAGAAATACACCTTCAATGTGATACTACCCGGTGTAGTTGTGCAGTGTAATATTCTGCTATTTTCTCAGCTAAGTTTTGATGTGAGAAAAATCCCCTTGCAACAAGCCTTTCGAGAAATAGAGCTCTCTCTAGGAGTAGTTCACGTAAACTCTCACTGTTATAGTAAAGCTTAAGCCTCTCACACTGTGAGACAAGCTGGTCAATATCAACATAGCTCTCTCTACTAGCATCATATACATCTACTAGAGAGCAGTTACCTAGAACCTCAGAAACTCTTACAATACGCCTCTTATTTCCAATAACACCCATTAATATAATAGTCCATATATTACTTAGCAAGTTCTTAGGTATTGAGATCGGAGGAGCTGTGAGCCTTTGAATAACAGACTCTGGACTATCAGCGTGAATAGTGTTTAAAACACCGTGCCCTAGTCGAGATGCTTGTATTAGTAGTCTCGCCTCAATCCCCCTAACTTCTCCAATTACAATGTAGTCTGGTCTACGTCTCAAAGCAAATTTTAGTAGCGTATAGCTATCTATTGGTGATACTTGTGAAAAAACCTCTACACGCTCCGCGAAGACATCCCACAACTCACTTGTAGCTGTGAGTTCTGGTGTATCTTCGATAATAATGACTTTTCTATGTGGAGGAATCATAGTTAGCACCGCCTGGAGTAATGTTGTCTTACCTGAGCCAACGGGGCCAGCTACAATAATCCACCCGTGTTTTTCGAGAACAAGCCACAAGTATGATGCCAGCTCAGTTGTGATCACTCCTTCATTTATAAGCTTAGTTATCGTCCAGAGCTCGCTCGGCTTCTTCCTAATTACAATACTAGTACCTTGTGCAGAGATAACGTCACTATAGACAATACTAGCTCTAATACTACTCTTAACAGATCCCTCTACGAGTGGCTGTGTCAGAGATAAGTGTTTACCAGCTTTTCTAGAAATAGTCATGGCAAGTCTATCTACTAGTCCAGGATCTACGATTACATTACTCTTAATCCACCCATACCACGAGAAGTCTCGATGTACTACATAAACTCTCCCACTTACTCTATTTAATGACAAATCTTCAATCTTATCATCAATAATGAAGGGTAAGAGAGGGCCTAAGCCACTATAGACTTTAAGGTAATTGTATTCAGTAATACTCAGAGAGTCTTGTAGCTCTGAGTTTAACTCGCTCTCACCCCACCCGGAAGAGTGCTCTTGAAATTTCTGTATAATTTTGCAAATATCACTCTGCGTTAAGACGGGTTCTCTAATAACATAGTAGAGTTCTCCGCTACTAGTACCTATAATTACATCTACAACCCCTAGTAGTCTATATTGATCTACCACATCGCTGAGAGCTATTTCTTCACACTTATATCTCTTAGTGTAGAGGTCTAGGAGTAATTCAACAATACCACTCGTAAAATTATTTCTACTACTAGTAAAAAGCCTAGAAATCCTAGAGGAAATAGGGGTAAGAGTAAAAAAAGATCTTATATTTATCCTCACAATAAAACCCCATTAATTACCCTAGTACTCTAACTACTGCTGGCTCGGTTTTACGTTCCTTGTCAAATTCTATAATGACGTACTGAGGCTTATCTGATATATTCTCAATTGGTATACTCTGAGCTTTTCCAGGTGGAATGGTAACTGATAAAGTCAAATTTTTACATAGCGCACTATTTTCACATATAACTACTGCCCCAGTGAGGTTAACCGGGGTCATGCCTATGTTTCTAACTGTTACTTCGAGTCTCTTTAGTGTTGTTAAGTAGTATGCACTCTCTACTACTAGTTCACCTGACTGTGTAGATAAGACAAGGTACCTTGATACATACGTGTATAGTAGTAAGCCTCCAGCTATTGTTAGAGCTAGTAATATTGCTGTAGCTACTATTCCCGAAACCCCCTTCATTTCAACACCCACTTTGATAGCGAGGTCTTTAAACGCGGAGAATTTGGTGTTGTTTTTAAGGGGTTTTAGATAGAGCTCACCGATACTATTCCCATTAGTGCTCAGCCATGCACTTATAATCTATTAATGTAGATGTAGAAGTAGAAGTTTTGACGCCTACTAGGTGTTGTGCTTATGAGTGCTATTAGTGAAGAGAAGTATATGAGTATTAGTCCAGCTGAGTTCTTCTACAAGTACCGTGAAGTAGCTGGTTTTGCAAATCCCGTAAAAGCCTTCTACCAGGCAGTTAAAGAGCTTATTGATAATGCTCTTGACGCGACTGACATGCACGGCATATTGCCAGACGTGAAGATCTCTATTGAGAGAGCTGATGAAGTTCAAGATTACTATAAAGTCACAGTTGAAGATAATGGTATTGGCATACCGCCAGATGTTGTTCCATATGCTTTTGGAAAAGTGCTTTTTAGTAGTAAGTACGTTATGAAGCAATCTCGTGGAATGTATGGTTTAGGCGTGAAAATGGTTGTTCTATATGCGCAAATGACTACCGGTAGGCCAGTAGAGGTGATCACTAGTAGGGAAAACTATAGAATGATATACTACTTTAAGCTTAGAATAGACATTAATAAAAATGAGCCTGTTATAATTGAGAGAGGTGCTTGGAGAAAGACTCGTGAGTGGCATGGAACAATAGTTTCAGTCACTATTGAGGGTGATTGGAGTAGAGCTAAACAGAGAATTCTAGAATACCTCTCTAGGACAGCAATAATTACGCCATATGCAAGTATTACTCTTATAACGCCTGAGAATGAAATAGTACATTACCCTAGAGTAACTAGTACTATGCCGAGACCACCTCGCGAGTCAAAACCTCACCCGCAGGGAATAGACCTAGAGATGTTTAAAACACTCATAAATAATAACAGTGGAGAGTTGCTAGAAGAATTTTTAATAAGTAATTTTCAGAGTATAGGCCCATCAACAGCCAGAGTACTCCTAAATTTAGCTGGAATAGATCTCTCTAAGAGACTACACGATTTAACTGAGGAAGAAGTACAGAAGCTATTTAGTATTATTAAAAATTATGATAAATATAGGCCTCCACTTACCACATCACTCTCACCACTCGGTAGAGAAGTCCTAGAAGCAGGCTTAAAGAGGGTTTTTGAACCAGAGTTTCTCTACGCTGTGACTAGGAGTCCGCGTTCTTATGAGGGTCATCCCTTCATCGTAGAAGCTGCTATCAGTTATGGTGGTGGTACTCCTATGAGTCCTCAAGAACAGCCAATTATACTGAGATACGCGAATAGAGTGCCACTTATATATGATGAGAGCACGGATGTAGTGACCCAGGTTGTGAGAGAAGATGTGAACTGGGAGAGCTATATGATCTCTTTTCCAGCACCAATAGCCATTGTTGTTCACATATGTAGTACTAAAATACCGTTTAAAGGGGTGGGTAAAGAGAGCATTGCGGATATTCCTGAAATTAAGAGAGAGGTTAAATTAGCTGTCATGGAAATCGCGCGTGAATTAAAACACCACCTTGTAAGAAAAGCTAGAGAGAAAGAAATGATGCGTAAAGTAGAGGTCTTGGCAAAGTATATTCCAGAAGTAGCCAGATCTCTTGCTACAATACTCGGAGACAACAACTCTAAAAGTAAAGTAGAAGCAGCCTTAGCTCGTAAGCTCATAGAGTATATTTCGAAGAAGTCAGGTGTTTCTGTTGAAGTTATAGACTCTATTGTTAAATCTGTAGAAATAGGTGTGTAAGTATGTCTATTTCTGAAATAGATGTTAAGACTAGAATGAGGGCTTTAGACCTCATAAAGGAGAGTTTTAAGAAGCTTCTTGATGAGTTAGATAAGAGTAGTAGACTACGCCTAGTATTTCCCAAGAGAACTCTCTCGAACACTATTTATGACCAGAAGTTAAAAATATTGCTCCTAGGACCCGATGTCCAATACAGGTCATTTACAGATATTAATGAAGCTAAGAAATTCGCGCAAACTTTACTCATGGCTTCAATAATATACGAAGCACTGAGAAATAATGAGTATCCAACTATTCGTGACTTATTTTATAGGGGTAAACACACTATTAGTTACACTAGTATTGATAGGAAGAAAGTGTCAGAGAATAGCTGGGATGAGCAGAGAGAGTCTGATAGTGTAATTAGAGACCTAGAGGTGTTCCTCAACATACTACGCGAAGATCTCCTCATACTCAGTAAGGAGAAGGGAAAGGTAGTCGGGAACTTAGTCATAAAGAGCGGTAATGACACCATAGACCTCAGTAAAATGGGTCACGGAGCCTACGCTATTGAGCCCACGCCCGACCTCATAGAGTTTGTAGATGTTAATGCCGAGTACGTCTTAGTTGTAGAGAAAGACGCTGTTTTCCAGCAACTACACAGATATGGTTTTTGGAAGAAAAATAAGGCTATTCTAGTTACGAGTGCTGGTCAACCTGACAGGGCTACTAGGAGATTTGTGAGAAGATTGAGTGAGGAGTTCAAGCTACCAGTCTACATACTATGTGATAGTGATCCCTATGGATTTTACATATACAGCGTATTCAAAGTAGGCAGTATAACATTATCCTATGAAAGTGAAAGACTCGCTACACCTACAGCTAAGTTCATAGGTGTAATGCTCACAGATATCTTCGGTACAGAGATATTCAAAGAGATCCTCAGAGACCCACACATAAAAGACACACTAGAGGAGATCGCTAGGGGTGTTTCAAGGCTAAAGAGTAAAGAGCCATACTTAAACGCTGAGGAGAGAAGGAACTTTGTAATTAAGGCTAAGTTAAGAGACATTGAGAGAGCCGTTG
Source organism: uncultured Thermosphaera sp. (assembly GCA_964564855.1). GTDB lineage: Archaea > Thermoproteota > Thermoprotei_A > Sulfolobales > Desulfurococcaceae > UBA285. The sequence continues at coordinate 8,674 of CAZMCE010000016.1, forward strand.
AACTAGTAGGCTATAGAGTTGCAGAAGTCTGCATAGGGTCCTCAGAGTACAGGAGTAAGATTAAAAGAAAAGAGGGCGTGAGTGGATACCCATGGTTTCTCACTTCAGAGTGGATTCGCGAGCTCTGCATATTCTTCTATACCACGAGTAAACTTGAAATAGAGGCAATTACAGGTAAGGGTTTAAAATTCTTAGCTGACGTTTATATCCCAAGAAAAATTGAAAGCAGAGACTGGATAGATTAACTCAGCTGAGACAGGTCTCCACACGCTTAGCGGTTTTAATGGGGACTCATCATCGAGAAGTATCTTGCATATTTCACTTAATATTTCTTCTTATTCTTCGAAATAGTCAATAATCTTATGAAAAGTGTTTTTATTACAGTGAGGACAGTAGTAATATAATTTTGAATATTCTTTTTTCAGCGGAAAGCTCACGTACAGCCTCCACTCTGATCTACACTCTGAGCACTGTAATAGCCAGTATCCCATACTCACCCCAACTAGTGTACTCTACTTAGTGCTTAATTAGTTTTCTGATGTCTTGCTCTCTACTCGTGTTGTTTTGAGAATCCCCTTTTCAATCAGTATTTTGAGAGCTTTTTTAATAGTTTTCCTGACAATGCCACGCTTATTTAGATCTCCCAGGACTCTAAGCGCTGTTTTTCTAATACTACCTGTCCTGGTTAGATCGATTAGTATTTTCACTTCAAGATCGCTTAATTTGTCTTTAAGATATCTAAGTGCTATTCGAGCTATGTCTACAGGTTCAAGCCCGTGATAAGGATCTTCTAGTGGGAGCATGTCCAGTCTCTGAGTGACCTCGAACTCTATTATAGTAACGTAATCATCATCTCTAATGTCCTTATACACCCTTCTTAACTCCTCTATGAGCTCTTCTCTTGAAGTGTAACCTTCAAGTTTTGCTTCATAATCGCTGAGCTCGTGCAGTCTTTTGAAATAAACTCTGGCGATTTTTGCCTTAGCTACTGGTTTTCCTCCCGCGTGTATAGTGATCTCACTATACTTGGGCTTTACAATACCCTTTCTAATAGTAGCTCTCTTCTCTCCATTAAGCAGTTTTTCAATATAAGCTCCTTTAAGCATGAGATGTCTTCCAATAAACTTTACCCTGGTTCTTTTCGTCATCGAAATAGACCATTCAACACTAATTGTGCTCTCTATGGTAGAAATATAGGATGCCTGGAGAGACTTAGGGGGAAGAAGGGCTCTACTCGCGGGTATCCCTCGCACTCCTTCTTTAATATTTCTATGAATTCCTCTAGTCTCACTAAAACCTGCTTATTTGCTGAACGAATTCTTACATTAAGTGTCTGTGTTTCAAGCTCTCTCTCACCGAGAACTACTATGTATGGTATCCAGAGAATACCTGCCTCTCTAATTTTCTTGCCTAGTGTAAGGTCTCTGTCGTCAACATCAACTCTGAAGCCTTCTTCTAGTAGGTGTTTTGCTACGCTATACGCATACTCATTATACTCTCGAGATATGGGAATAACTCTTACTTGAATAGGTGAGAGCCAAGTTGGTAAGGCCACTACTTGACCGCTTTTCTCCATTAGCGCAGCGCTATCAAAGATCATGTAGATATACCTCTCAATACTGCCGATAATTGCTGTGTGTATTATAACAGGGTATTTCTTATTACCCGCCTCATCCACATAGGTTATATCAAATCTCTTACTATTACCCACATCAATCTGAAATGTAGCAATTTCTCTAGGTCTGTTGAGATTATCAATTATGTGATATTCTACGTTGAGAACCCAGTAGTATATTCCTGAGGGAATTACAGCTACTAATGCTGGATACTCATCGTTTTTTATGAATTCCACTAAGACATCTCTGTAGTTCTCAAAGAAGTCTCTAGTTACATTGTATAGGGCTATGTATCTTCTACTTGCTTTACGGGCTTCTTTGTGTATTTGTTTTTGAACTATTTTAGATACTTCTATAGCCTCTTTGAGATCTTTTGTGAGAATGTGAAGATCTGGCATGTAGAACTTTCTTAGCCTGAAACATAAGCTGAGCTCTCCACGCTGCTCAAGTCTATAACTATCTGCTATTTCAAATACTCCTAGAGGTAAGTCTTTGTAACTTATAATCCAATTTTTAAGCATAGCAAATTGCTGATGACAAGCCGCGTATCTTAAGACATATCTTTCATTATCTACTTCAACTTCGTAGAGCCTGTCGCCAAATAGTGCAGCGTGCTCATATACTGGCTTCTCCTTGAGGTTAAACATGTTTGTTCCCATAACTCTAAATACGGGTATCCCAAGATCTCTCGCTACTTGCCACGAGTATCTAGATACAGCTTCCATTATTACTGCTGCATATGGCGAGTATCGCATGTGCCCATGATCACTCAGCGACTCCCACTCTAAACCAAACTTCTTACAGTAGTAATTAACTCTGTTCTCACCGCCTTCAAACTCCATGCCGTAGACTTCTTTATCTACTAGAACTTTTAGTTCACGGTAATTAGTGTAGTCAAATTCCTCGGGCTTAAAAACCTCGCCAGAAGGCATTATAATGTAAAACTCTTTTTCTAGCGTTCTCTTAGTTAGCTGTGTTTTCTTAGTTATTGTTCTTGAGAGCTCACTTAATGGGTGACCATAACACTCTAATCTAAAAGACTTATACCAGCCAAAGGGGGCTTTATGAACTGGTATGCTTGATCTTTGCGAGAGTGCCTTATAGAGTGCACTAAGTACTTCAATAGCTTTGTGTGGTGGAGCTAGTTGTGAAGATAAGTGTGCATACGGGTATAAGATTATGATTGACGGTTTAACCTGATTAGAAATGTTTAGAATTTCAGAGGAAGCCTCTTCTACGAGATCCACCGTGTCATCTGCTTCAATAGTGAGAAACACTACTAGTGAGTTTTCAAAAATACCTTCAACACTAGTCTGATCCAGCGGCTCAGGCTTCTCAACAGCTTTCTCCACTACTCTATAACTGAAACTACGTGCATGAATACTGAGTATTCTCACCTAGAGTGCACCCAGCTTTTCAAGAATAGTTGAATATAACCTCAGTATATTAAACGTTTTAAAAGCATATTAGAGTAGTAGGGGGTGAGAAATTGCCTGAGAAGAGTAGTGAAGCTTCATTTGTATCTGTGCGAGACATTCCCGGTGTAAATCCGCCAATAGCTGAGAAGCTTGAAGCTGCCGGTTATATTTCAGCGTGGAGTATTGTTGTAGTGAGACCTGAGGAGCTTGCAGAAAAAACAGGGATACCTGTTCCAGTCGCTACCAAAATTATTGAGAATGCCAGGAGAATGCTTGGTATAAAGTTCAAGACCGCTAAAGAAGTTAAAGTTGAGAGACTACATGTGAAAAAGATAACTACTGGTAGTAAAAACTTAGATGAGCTACTTGGTGGAGGTATAGAGACTAAGACTATAACAGAGTTTTATGGAGAGTACGGTAGTGGTAAAACACAGATCTGCCATCAACTTAGTGTAAATGTCCAGTTACCTTATGAAAAAGGCGGATTACTTGGCAGAGCTGTCTACATTGATACCGAGGGTACATTTAGATGGGAGCGTATTGAAGCCATGGCAAGAGCTCTTGGACTAGACCCAGATTCTGTAATGGATAACATCTACTATATTAGAGCATATAATAGTGATCACCAGATCTCAATAGTAGATGACCTCTTCTCTTTTGTCCCGAAAAACAATGTTAAATTAGTAGCCATAGACAGTGTAACAAGCCACTTCAGAGCAGAATATCCTGGAAGAGAACACCTAGCTGAAAGGCAACAAAAACTAAATGCTCACTTACACCAGTTAATGAGACTTGCTGAAGCATACAACATTGCAGTTGTAGTTACAAATCAAGTTATGGCTAGACCCGATATTTTCTATGGAGATCCTACAGCTGCTGTCGGTGGTCATGTACTCGCCCACGTACCAGGTGTTAGAGTATATTTGAAAAAAGCTAAGGGTAGTAAGAGAATAGCAAGAGTTGTAGATGCACCTCACTTACCTGAAGGTGAAGCGGTATTTGCAATAACCGAAGAAGGTATACGTGACATAGAGGAATGAAAATCTCAACTCTTCCTCTAACTGTGTAGTAGTTATGGCTGATTAGCGTGAAAATTCTCTGGAATCCGTGGAGATATGAATATGTAAAGAAGACAGCGCTACCCCAAGGTGAAAGGGAATGCTTATTTTGTAGACTACAAAGTATGAATGATGAGGAAGCCTTTATTATTCATAGAGGACAGTATTCATTTGTATTGTTAAACGCGTACCCATATAACACTGGACACTTAATGATCGCTCCCTACAAGCATGCAGCTGAGCTGTCTGAACTTGATAATTCAACTCTCCTAGAAATAGTATTCTTAATGAAGAAGGCTATTACTGTGCTGAGAAAGGCTCTCATGGCTGAGGGATTTAACATAGGCTCAAATATAGGTAGAGCTGCTGGTGCCGGCATTCCAGACCACTTCCACGTTCACATCGTGCCTAGATGGGTTGGTGATGCGAACTTCTTGGCTGTAATTTCAGGTGTAAAACCACTACCATTAGGACTCAGAGAAGCCTATGATATCATTAAAAAGTCTTGGACTCAGGGTGTATAGAGCTGATTTCAAAGAACGATCTGAATATTATAGGGGAGTATGAATTTTTTGGAGAAAAGAGATTTAGGATTTGTGTTAAAGGCACTAATATTATTGTTAACGTCAAGGCCATTAACGAGCAAGAAGCACTTACAAAAGCGCTGCAAATACTCAGCCAAGTAGGCTTGACAAACGACTCCCTTAATGAGCTAAGAAACCTCATAAGTGAAAAGGCTGTTTGCAAGTAATCAGTCCGCGGTAATATCTTCATACCCTAATTCGAGGTCTAGGGGGCTAGTCTCATCACTAATAAGTAGTTATCTGAGTATACTATTTAAATAATGTTATATTTTCTTAGATTTTAGTTTTGCTTTTTGTAGTAATATTTCTGAGTATTCCTCAAGGAGCCTTTTAGCATAACCTTTAATCTCGTGTGTCGGTATTCTTCTTAATAATTCACGTGTAAACTTAGAAAAACACCTATTACTGTGAAATTCTAGCGTCAAATCTTCAATATTAATAATAATACCCTGTCCCGAAGGAAAAACTCTACCGCAGACTACACATTTATGTTTTGATTTCACTACACTCACTTAAACCAACCTCTCTTATTTTTGTATATAGTTTTGAGACCTCTAGAGTGTAGAGTCTTATTATAAAGGGTAATTTAGTACTGTGTATTTCAACAAATTTTCTCTCACGATTTTCTTTTATACACATATCTTTACTATATTCGAGAAATCTCCCATCAACTACTAGTCCTTTTTTATATAGAGTGAAAGAGCGAGGTATTAGTAGTTGTTTTTGCTGCTTCGCTCTTCCTACTACGAGAAGTCGTGATCCCTGGATCACACCAATAAGAAACAAGTACATTAATATAAAGTAGAGAAAGTTCTCGAGGAGCATATTACCCAGACCTTGTAGAAAGCTCCGAATATATGGTCCAATATATGTAGTATAAAGTGGAATTATCATGAGTGCTATGAGGGGGAATATAAAGTATATCATTGTTGATTTAAATTGACTTTTTAATTCCCCAGCAAGCAGAGAATCATACATCATTGCCTGAGCGCTTGCACTCTCTTTAAACAGTGATGGTCCTGCCGATTTATCAATGCCCCTAGTGCTCTTTAAACTCGTTCTCGTCGCGAGAATCATGAACAGTGCAAAGTACATTATAAATACTAGTAGCGCATATTGAGGTATGAGAGCCGCTACTAGAGCAAATAATATTATTGATGCTGCTTGAATAGCTATATTGACTTTTTTACTAAGAGGTAATCTAGACATGTAGTAGTTAACACCTCTTAACATAAGATTATTCCCTAAAAGGATTAATAAGCTGAGAAGAGAGTACTTACAAATTGATGATGAATCGCCACTTAACAGATATGTGAAGATGGTCCGTGTTACTGATAAAATATAGCGCTCACTAAGCTATGAGGAGCGATGGGAGTCTGATAGATGAGGACTTTATCCCCAACCGAGCTCTTCTAAGAGCACTTCTAAGATGCCTTTATATTAAGTTGCTGGCAGTATTTTCGAGAGGATTATTATTATTACCGCGAATATTATGCTCAAAGCTATTAGCAAGTGTGGCTTTATAGTGATCACTGAGTCTGTTTCCTCGTAAAATCTAATGAGGCCGGCTGCAGAGGCTATACCTGGAGTACTTTTCCTATCTTTACGTTTACTCATACTAAGCACCTACTAGGTTTATTTGTAAGTCACATTTTTAATTCTTTTCACTAGCATGGATTTAGTGGGTTAAATAATGGATCTGAGTGAAGCTCAGAAAATTATACGAGAGAAGTACTATGAGAGAGATTCTGTGAGGGGACTTTATGCGACGTTTACATGGTTTATTGAAGAAGTAGGAGAACTTGCAGACGCTGTTATTAAGATGAATAAAGAGGCTATAGAGGAAGAACTTGCAGACGTCTTTGCATGGTTACTGAGTATTGCAAATTTACTAAATATTAATCTAGAGAGTGCTTTTAGGAAAAAATATTTTTGAATTATTAAGAGTCTCTGTTCTTCACTGCTCGTATAATTTTCTGCGCTAATTCAGGATTCTCTTCTACAATAGTACCTGTGACGATAATATCTGCTCCGGACTTGATGAGCTCTTTAACTGTTTCAATAGACCTTATACCACCACCAACAATTGTAGTTAACTTGGTGTATTTTTTCACAACTCGCGGAAATATTGATGGAACAGGCTCTCTGGCTCCACTTCCAGCCTCTAGATACATGTATTTAAGACCTAGCATTTCAGCCGCTAATGCATAGGCTCCTACTATCTCCGGCCTATTTCGTGGAATGGGATATACTCTGCCAACATGTGCAACAGCTGTTTCTAAGCTTATGACTAAGTATGCTGTGGGAAGTGGTTCTAGCTTGTACTTTGCAATAATAGGGGCTGCCTGGACGTGTGCTTGAATTAAATAGTATGGTTCTAGGCTATTCATTAAGATCATGAAGAACACTGCGTCTGCCTGTGGTGTTAGGCAATTGATATTCCCAGGGAATATTATTACTGGTAACCCTTGTTCTTTTAGTATTTTAGCTGTAAGCGAGGCTTCCTCGGGTGTTACTGCTAGACTGCCCCCGATCATAAAAGCGTCTGTTCCAGCTTCAATAAGACTTTTAGACGTCTTCTCAAGCTCATCTACATTAACTCTATCAGGATCTATTAGTGTGAAATGCAATTTCTCTCCTCTTTCAATTTTAGATCTTATGTACTCGTGAACTTTACTCAATAATATACACCAAATTACTCACTAGAAGATTTACTAGTTACAAATTTCACTCGCGCTTCTCCACGCTCAAAGAGATCTATGAATTTAGCATAAACATCAACAGCCTGATACGCTACTGGTATGTCTGCGAAGTCCTCGTCGTCAACTAGTCCGCAGTTACCACATGATATTATAGCCTGGGCGCGATCACCTTTTTTCTTCACAATAATAGAAAGAGAGGTGAATGAACAGTTAGGACACTGAAATATTTTGGGAATCCTCACTACACGTTTTAATATAATTCTTCTCCTCTTTCTACGACGCCCCATTATAATCTCCAAGACTATACTAGTCATACCTGCGCTTTAAATTTACTTATATAGCTTTCTACGTAACGTTGCTGAAAACCCTCTTTCAACAATTTCATCTACTATAGCATAAAGCTCTTCAAGAGTAACAGCAATCGTTTTAAATAAACCTCTCCTAATGGCTACTAGTAGTCCTAACTGGTGTTTACAGTAAGACCTGGTCTTTAGGAAAACGGTTCTTACCAAGTAGTCCATGCAACTACAGTAGATATAAGGTATTAAGACATAGTCACGCTCTCTACCCACGTAAACCCACATAGACCACGAGCTCGTAGTATTAGTCAAAATAGCTCTTAACTCAACAAATCTACCTTCATGCGTGCCCAAAGAAACATAATCTACACCTCTCTCTAAGATGCTAACTAGTATTCTCCTAGTCTCTTCAACACTCATGATAAATCTTCTCGTCAAATGGGCCCGCGGGGATTTGAACCCCGGGTCACGGGGATTTTCGCATTTATAGACCCGAACCCCGCATCCTAACCAGGCTAGACGACGGGCCCTCTTATTTTTCCATATGTTTCCCAGTTTTTATGCCTATTTATGTTTTCTACACGTGAACACTTATCTGTATTTATAGCGAATACCCTTGTGTAATTATAAGAGTTGACATCACAAAGTATTCAGTGAAGTTCTGTAAGAAGACATGGACTAGAAGCTCTTTCGAGTAGTTATTTACCCCGAGATAGCTGCAGAGAGAACCTGACATATAGTTAGATATAGTGTTGAATAAATTTCTCTACACACTTGCATGTTTTTTTAAGTACTTCTACATCTCCGCTCTGTATGCAAAATCTTGTTGTGCTCTCTGGGAGAATTATTTCTCGTACTGCCTCTATATTTGTAAGCCAGATAAGCTTATGATAAACTCTCTTACCACTACCTGGTTTGATATAAACTAAGATACTATTAAATCTCGCTACACTACTAGATCTAGGTTTAGAAGCCTCTCTAGCTATTACTTCCACCCAAGTTTCAATACACATTTCTCTCCACAAGGTTATATTTTTCTCTAGAAGCTCGCAGAGCACTGAGATCTCTTTTAAAGCTCTGGCAAGGTCTATTTTGTAGTGTACTCTTATAAAGTCATAACTTACCTGTCTTGGATTTAAATTCGCCGTTCTCAAAACGCTAACTAGCTTAGACACATAACCTAGATCACAGAGGAAGTCTAATTGTATGTGAAGGTAGTGTTTCTCGATAGATGGTGGTTCATAACCTTTTGTCTTCATTGATTTCAAATTCCCTTAAACTCTTTGTTTTAAATATTACTCCACATTAATACAGATATCTCTTTATCCAGCTCCAATTACTCTCTATGTACTCATTAATACTATTAATTATTTCCGGTGTAATGCCTCTGAAACGTCCTTGTAGCTTTAAGTACTCTTCAATAGACTTTCTCTTTGAGGAGTCTAGTAAAGGTTTACTAGGACCGGATATTATGAGTTTTCCATTGTAGTACTCATAGAGAATCCAGAAACCAGTCTCTACGGCTAGTTTAGCTATTCTCACGGTATACCTTGGATCAAATCTCCAACCAGTGGGACATGGTGCATGGATCTGTATATACTTGAAGCCACGAATATTCTTAGCTCTTTGTAGTTTATTATAGAGGTCGTGTGGATATCCAACACTAGCTGTTGCTACATATGGGACGTTATGAGCTATTAATATTTTTGCTACGTCTTTTTTATTTTCACTCTTACCCACTATAGGTGTTGTAGTTGTCCATGCACCTTTAGGTGTCGAGGAACTTCTCTGTATTCCGGTATTCATGTATGCTTCATTGTCATACATTATGTAAAGTATGTCTTCATTTCTCTCAGCAGCACCACTAACAGTAGCCATTCCAATATCGGCAGTACCACCATCACCAGCCCACGCAATTACCTGTACATCATTAATACCTCTCATTTTAAGCGCCTGTGCAACTCCAGAAGCAACTGCAGCTGCCGAGGCAAATGGTACATGTATGATACTGGCTTTCAGCGACTGTCCAGGATATGTACCCACAATTACAGATGTACAGCAAGCTGGAATTACAAGGATCATTTTCTCACCAAATACTGCTGAGAGTATTTTTAAAGCCAATGGAATAGGACAGCCATGACATGAGGCATCGCCAGGTAATACCACGTCACGAGCACTATACGGTAGTGGTAGCTTAGCCTGACTCTTGCTCACAAGGATCACCTCCTAACTCTAACCCAGTCAAAGTAGCCATGTTCTAAGCCGTTCTCCACGCGATTTATAAGTGATAAGAGTATATTGCGAAAGTCCTCGGCAGATACGTGAACACCGGCAATTCCGGCAACAATGTTTACTATTATGGGTAGTTTACTCGTATATTGTGTAAGACCCGCCACGAGATCAGTGAATATGGGACCCCATGCACCAAAACTTACGGCTCTATCAAATACAAACACACCTTTAATACCCCTTAGAACCTCCCATAGATCTTCGCGTGGGAATGGTCTGTAAAATCTTACTCTAACTACTCCTACTGGATACCCCTCTTCCCTCAGAGTATTCACAGCCTCGATCAAGTCACCAGTCCAGCTACCCATAGCTATAGCCACATACTTGGCATTATTACAGTAATAACAGGATACTAAACCACCATACTCTCTACCAAATAATTTACCATACTCAGAGTCTATGGTCTTTATAACCTTCTTCGAACTCTCCATAGCTAGTTGAATACCATAGAACATATCTTCAGTGTCTTCAGGTAATGTGAGAGGCCCTAGGCCCTTAGGCTCTAAGCCGTCTACTACGTATGGCTGTGTACGTTCACCAAGCCACTCATCAACGAGCTTCTCATCTGGAATTTCTACAGGCATAGCTGTGTGGCTAAGAACAAAACCCTCAATACCAACCATTACTGGTAAGTAGACTGATGGTTCTTCGCTAATTTTGAACGCCTGAAGAGTGAGATCGAATGCTTCTTGATTATCCATGGCGTAAGCCATGATCCACCCAGCATCTCTCTGATCCACAAAGTCGCTATGATCAGGCCATATATTCCAAGGTGTATTAATAGTCCTAGATACTACAGCCATAACCATAGGTATTCTGGCTCTCGAAGCCCAGTGTACAACTTCATGCATGTAGAGTAGCCCTTGACTACTAGTAGCAGTGAAAACTCTAGCTCCAGCTACAGCCGCACCAAAACACGCTGCTAGTGCTGAATGCTCTGACTCAACTCTAATCATTACTGCTTTAAGCTCTCCAGACTCAATCATCTCTGCAAGCTTCTCTACAATAGGTGACTGTGGAGTAATGGGGTATGCGGCAATAACATCTGGTTTTGCTAGTTTCACAGCATAAGCTATCGCGTAGTTTCCCGTTAGAGCAATCTTCCGGGACATACTACTCCCCCGTTTCAGGAACCATTATTATTGCGCCTCTAGGACACACATCTTCACATATGCCGCAACCTTTACAGTAATCGTAATCTATAGTAACTCCTAGTTTAAGTTCTACACGAATAACATTTACTGGACAATAAATTTCACACTGAAAACACTTAGTACACTTCTCGCCGTTTACTATAGGCCTCATAGTTCTCCACAGCCCTGTTTTACCTGCAACACCTATAATTGGTCTTGATAGAGGTAGCTTAACATTACCTTCGGGTTCTCTAATTTTAACCACTATATTTACACCTCTCCCAAATACACAAGCTCCTTGTATGCTCTGCTAGCAGCTTCCCTATTAGATTCTCCTATTTTTGGCCCAAAATATTCAATTATAGCTTTTTCTACACTTCGAATAGAGACTACTGGTAAGGCCCTGACAATAGCACCTAACATAGCTGTATTTACAACAGGCCATCCGGCCACTACTAGCCCCAGATCTTCTGCTATTTTTGTGGCATCAACAGTGTATACGTGAACTTTGCTCTCAACATTAATGTACTCCCTAGAGATCTCTGCACTACGAGTATTTACTACTAATATACCATTGTCTTTTATCACTACTCTTTTAAGTAAACCTAGCTGTATTAACCTGCGATCAAATACAACTACAAGGTCGGCTTTGCTGAAGACGCCGCGCCTTAATATAGGCTTATCACTAATCCTAGCATATGCTGTTACAGGTGCACCCCTCCTCTCAGCACCAAAAAACGGAAAACCCTGTCCATGTTTATTCTCGTAGATCGCAGCCTGAACTAGAATGTGCGATGCCGTTACAGCTCCCTGTCCACCCCTACCATAAAATAATATCTCATAAAGCACACAAACCCCTCAAAACTCCATATTAGCTATTTAATACCTGGGGTAAAAAGTAGCTAAGACAAAAAACACCATATACCCGTAAAATTATTAACCTCTCAAGAAAAATCACAAAATAGGGGCCCGTCGCCTAGCTAGGATAGGGCGCCGGCCTTCTAAGCCGGAGGTCCCGGGTTCAAATCCCGGCGGGCCCGCATT
>CAZMCE010000017.1:0-13826 GCA_964564855.1 uncultured Thermosphaera sp.
GTACTTAATACAATAAATCCTTATAATTAAAAGCCTCACATTCCAAGAAGGTTGTGTTTAACAGTGCATCTACAATTCAATAGGGCTGTTTCGGTTTTCATGTGCATTTATTTCGTTTACTTGTTTTGATTTAACGCTCTTAGGGCTATTAAGTAGACTAAGGCCGTGAATCTACTCAGTCCATATCTCTCCATAGCTTCGTCGTGCCCCTTTGAGCTGGTTATACCTGCGGGCTCGGAATAACGGACTAGAGACTTGGCTCAGAATTAAATTCCACAAGGGAGAGAAGTGCAATCTTAGATCTCCCTGCTCTATTATGAGCTCTTATTCTTTAGGTGTGAGGAGGTCAGACTTGAAATTCTTGTAGAACTTATTCAGTGAGCTTTTCCACTCTGATTTAAGAACAACCCTGCCGTCTTTACTGACATCCAGTAGATCAAGATCTCTAGATATCCTAATAACATCCTCAATGGGTAAACCTGTTAGAACTACGCAGGCAACTAGATAGTACCTAGTAGAAGTGTTCTTGCTGATCTTAGCTAGTATGGCGTTCTGTTCTGCAATCCGCTCAACCAGCATAACGATATTATTAAAATCCATATCAGAGAGTACCATGTTCTCCTCTCTTAAAAAGACAGCCCTATACCCTAGTCTCTTAATTACCTCAACAAGTAGTTCTGGTGAAAATGTCTTCTTTGCAACGCGTGTAATGAACTCTACACTGTATTTCTTTAGGCCACGAGTGCTGGATATTTCTTTAATTGACTTCATAATCCTTCTAATCTCCATCCACGCTGTTTTTACATCGCTTTCATAGCCATAGACCTCTACAAGAAGGCCTTTGCCGGTAACTACAAGTTCCACGTAGCTTAGAGCCGGAAGCTTATCTTTCACGATCTCATATAACTTAAAACATTCCTCCTCTCTACATGGAACAAAAAACCTCCTTTTAACTAGCGGCACAAATACACCTTAACTTGTGACTAGTAAATAGCTACCTACAGCTACTTTCCTCCTCTCAACTCTACCACAATTATTACAAGTAAGAATCCCCGTACTCGTTAAGTATAACTCCTCACCACAAGAACCACAATAAGCGTGAATAACTCCTAATTGTGGCTCTTTAATTGTAAGTAAATATGGCGGTGTATTATTTAGTACTCTTGCCTTAACAGTATCACTGGGTCTCACATAATCCTGCATATCTGTAACATATTCACTTGAAATCTGAGATATATGTAGTAGCCCAGTAGCATTAACTCTTGCATTGTCTGCTCTATATATCCTGACAACTGCTACATCTTCGTGAACACTGAAAACAAGTCCCTCAACTATTACTCCTTGTTTTAATGTTAATCCTCGCTTAGCGAGAGGTTTTACGCTCGCGGTTTTCTTATACTTATTTAATACAGCTACTCCGACAATATGTGATCTCAAGTATCCCTTACCATCATTATACATGTATCCACTCGGTAAAGCCTCCTCCTCTACGCAGACAATCTCCCCTGGTAGTACAAAACTCACTGGTTAATCACCTTCTTCGCTAGTATTACTAGTACTACTTTAAATCTATACACTTTTCTCCTATGTCTACTATAAAGCATTGGAATTTCAAAATCCATGAGCTCAACGTATTCTAGATCAAGATTAAAGGCTTCTGTGATCTTCTTTAGAAGCCTCATAAAGCCTTTAGAGTACTTATGAAAACTATACACCTTCCTACTACTCTTCAAAGCTGAGATTAAGAACTTTACATCTAAACCCCTATTACTTCTTACCACGCCAAAAGGTGGATTCATAATAATCGTACTAATATTCCTAAGTAGTATTCTCGTAGCATCTCCTACAATAAGTAGTATTCTGAAATGTATTGGATAATAATACTGGAGGATTGTTCTCACTCCTAGTTTTAATAAGTCCTCATCTACCTCAACGCAGAGAGCACGAGAAGCTCCTACTAGTAAGGACGCTACCGCTAATCTTCCATCTCCACAGCCATAATCAGCTATGGTTTTCCCCTCAATATCACCTTTAAGTAGACCAAGCCAGATCACATGTGCTACAAGCCGTGTTGGAGTAGGATATTGCTCAAGTTCCCTCTTAAAAACACTTCGCTCAGCACTATAAACTACTAAAGCTCTCTCTAATTCCGCCTTACTGCTCACACAACTCACTTAACTACTTCACCACGGATAGATGTACTTCTCACTCTTGGTTACGAGCATTATGAATTCTCCAGGTGTTAAAACAGGCTTGTAGAATTCTGCTAAGTCATCTATTGGTAGTCTAGGACAACTAGTCACAACGTAAAGGTCTAATTGTAGTCCATTATCTATAGCTACTAACCTCTCTAGTGTTAAATAACTTGACACTATTTTGTACACTTTAAATCTAAATACTCTAGCAACACTCTCTAAGTACTCTACTAAGGTAGGTCTAAATTGACCTGGTCTCCCACCAATAAGTAGTCCCAATTTTCCTCCTAACAAGTCTCTTGCTTTTAAAAACAGGAAAAACCTCTTCTTGAGAACTCTATCTGCTTCTTCACGAGCAGACCACACTCTCTGCAAGTAGGGGTCTACTACAATTACAGGTTTACTTGAAATAAGCCCTACTCCAATAGGGTGAAATATGCCGCCAGATACAACTACATGAGCCTCGACACTACTATCTAAAGCCGCTACAGGACCATAATAACATCCCAGGATAGGCGTGGAGATCTCATGTACATTTAAGCTCTTTTCCCGGAGATATTGAGCCACTTGCTTTCTCTGAAAACTCTCAATTAGCGTTGAAGAAACTGTAACACTCTTAATATTACTACTCACTAAGAGCCTATATAGATGTTCTAGTGTACTTTCTTCTAAATTCACAGTGTAATATACTGGTATATAGAGTACTCTAATCTCGGCATTAGTGCCTTGTTCTCGTAGGGCATACTCCTCGTGACCTATATGCAGAACTACATCAACAGGAGCTCTTCGAGCCTCTTCTAGTGGTATATCACAGGCTCCGTATGCTGGTTCACTAGAGTAGAAAATATCTACTCCTAGTTCTCTTAGTTTACTCTCTAAGCACTCATAAAGAGGTTTAAGCCCATCAGGTGCGTGAAGAAGGATCCTACGTGTTTTCAGCACTTTGAGTTCTTCTAAAATATTGTTTAACTGGATATTGTAAAGATCGCATATATCTCTCCGGCTCAAATAATCAATCCTCGATTACGCCGAGGATGAGAGCCCCGGTTTCAGCGGCTTAATATATATTCTCGTGGGTAGAGGTAGTTTTGATGCCGCTATTTTTAAGGCCTCTTTTGCTACAGCTAAGTGATCTTTGAAGACCCTCACAATAATGACTACTTGTCCAGGATACACTCTAGCAGCAGTTCCAACTGGTTTACCAAAAGCAAGCCTCATGCCCTCTTGTAGCCTGTCAGCACCTGCAAAAGCCAGCATTTTGTTTTCTCTTATAACATGGTGTGGATACACATTAACCCTCAAGAAAAAGTTGTTTTCACCAGCTTTTGTAGAAAGCCTTTTTAAAGCCATTACACGTGCGGCTTCAAGAGCATTGTGTCTAATTTGCCCAGCCTCTTCAACTACGAGAGCTAGCTCGTAATCATAGTCTTTCTTCACATCACCCATTTCAAACTTCGAGATCTTTGGTGGTGGAATACCTGGAATATACTCTCTCCTCGTATATGGTGGGCCACTAAAATGTGTATAACACCTTGCTGGTCTAAGAGGCATTTCCAGACACCACACTTAGACACTACAAGTATACCAGGTTTAAAACTCTTATATGCTAACACTATAAACTTTACAGTGTCTTAACCTCGCCGAGTTAAGTTTACACTAATCACAGAATTTTATAGGGGTGTAGAAGTATATGAAATATAGAGCTATGTGCGCGGGGGTGCCCGAGCCTGGTTAAAGGGGGCGGACTCAAGATCCGCTGGCGTAGGCCTGCGTGGGTTCAAATCCCACCCCCCGCACACCACTCTTATAAGTTTTTTAATTGTCTTAGAATAAAGAGAGGTGCTTATTAGTGGTTTTCGAAGGACTACGTAGTGCTCTCTCAAACTTCTTGAAGAGAGATAAGTATGAAGATGCTGTAAATGAATTTATTAGGGAGATGCAAAAAGAACTCTTAAAATCCGACGTTAACGTTAAGTTAGTAGCTGAGATTACTGATAGAATTAAGAAGAGAGCTCTTGAAGAAGAACCCCCACTTGGCGTTCCAAGAAGACACTGGTTTTTAACAATAGTCTACGAGGAGCTAGTTAGGCTTCTAGGTGGAGAGAGAAAGCCTAGTATAAGGCCTAGTAAAAAGCCCTGGGTAATACTACTAGTAGGCCTTCAAGGCAGCGGTAAGACAACTACAGCTGCTAAAATAGCTAATTTCTACAAGTTTGAGGGATTTAAAGTAGGCCTGGTAGCTGCTGACACGTATAGACCAGCCGCTTATGATCAGTTGAAGCAACTCGGAGATCTAATAGGTGTTCCGGTCTACGGTGATCCTAGCTGCAAAGATGCTGTGAAAATTGCTATCGATGGAGTTAAGTACTTTGCTGAGAGAGGTTTTGACATAATAATAATAGATACTGCTGGAAGACACCACAGAGAGGACTCTCTACTAGAAGAAATGAAACAAATATACATGAGCGTTAAGCCTAACGAAATAATGCTCGTACTAGATGCATCTATAGGTCAGCAAGCATATACTATTGCTAAGAAATTTCATGAGACAACTCCAATAGGGTCAATAGTGATCACGAAACTTGACGGGACGGCAAGAGGTGGCGGAGCACTCTCAGCTGTTGCGATCACAGGTGCGACTATAAAATTTATTGGTATTGGCGAGAAAGTAGATGAAATCGAGTTATTTAATCCCTCTAGATTCGTTGCGAGAATACTTGGTTTAGGTGATATTGAGGGCCTGGTTGAATCAGTGAAAAGAGCTCAAATAGAGTTCACAGAGAAAGACCTAACAGAGATGCTAGAAGGAAAAATTAACATGAGACTCATATATAAGCAAATAACTAACTTGAGAAAACTCGGCCCTTTACGTAGAATTCTACAAATGATTCCAGGATTAGGAGTAAAAATACCCTTTGAAATTGATAGCAGAGAGCTAGAAGGAAAAATTGAGAAGTGGATTGCTATAATTAACTCCATGACCTACGAAGAACTCGATAATCCAGATATTATAGACAGGTCTAGAATAAGGAGAATAGCTCGAGGTGCAGGGGTTAGTGTTGAAGATGTAAAGGACCTCCTAAAACAATATGAATTATTGAAAAAACTAACTAGGAGAATTAAAAAATCAGATTTGAAGAAACTCGAGAAACTAGGCATAGACTTATCTAAACTAGAGGAACTTACAAGAACAAAATAACATGTGATTACTTTGAGCTTCTACGAACAGGTATTTGCAATAGCTGAGAAAGTGCTTTTAAAATATCCACTTTGTGACGCGTGTCTAGGCAGGCTGTTCGCTAAGCTCGGAGTTGGGTTAAGTAACATTAATAGAGGTTACTCTATTAAAACAGTACTCTCAATGAAGCTGCACGCTCAGTACACTAGAGGTGAAGTTAGCAGAGAATATTTTGAGAAAATAGCTGAAAACGCTGGCTCTGTGGTAGCCTCTATGTATAAAAAATTATTTAACACGGATTTAAAGTCGAGGGAGTGTTACTTATGCCATAATATGTTAAGTTCACAGTTATACGATAGCATAGCTGAAAAAGCTATTAGAGAACTTGAAAAATACAATGTAACATCTTTTCTCATAGGTGTTTCCTTAGACAAAGAGGTTTTAAACCGCGAGTTAGAGCTACTCTTAGAGTGTGGTTTAAGTTACGCTGAGTCTGTTAAGAGAGAGATTAAGAGAGAAATTGGAAAAATAATTCGTGATAAGAGCGGTCTTAAACCTGACTTTACAGATCCAGACGCCATAGTGATGGTAACATTTAACAGAGATCTCAAAGAGTATAATGTGGAAATAGAAGTAAAACCCCTACTACTGCATGGACGCTACTGGAAACTTGCTAGGAGAATTTCACAAGTACCTTGGATTACGCGTAGCGAAGTTAAAAAGTACCCATTGAGCATACAGGAGTATATTGAGAAGACTCTAAAGGACCTGTTTAAAGCTAGTAAAATATTAATTCACGCAGCTGGGCGAGAAGATATAGATGCTCGAATGATTGGTTCTGGAAGACCTTTAGTAATAGAAATAAAATCGCCTTTAAGAAGAGATCTGAATATCGAGTTCATAAACAAACACATAAACCTGGTGAGAGATGCCCCAGTAAAACTACACGTAGAAGGCACTGCATCTAGAAAATGTATTAGGCTCTTAAAAGAGTCATCTAAAAAGTCGAGTAAAATTTACAGAGTCTGTATATACTCACCGTTTGAAGACGTAGATGAAGACGAGTTGAAAAAACTAGGAGAGATATTTAACAACATTATTGTTCATCAAAAGACACCTCTACGTGTATTGAGGAGAAAGAAGAGAGAGCATGTAAGAGCAAGAAGAGTTTATTCTGTGAGAGCTATTAGAATAACTCCGAGAGTATTTGAAGTACTTATCCACTGTGAGGGTGGACTCTACATTAAAGAGCTTGTTCACGGTGATCAGGGGCGCACAACCCCTTCTTTCGCAACCGCTCTAAATAAAGTACTCATACCAGTAGAATTAGACGTCCTCTATGTAGAGGAGAAAACTCTCTAAGCATATTAAGTTAAAAAGTTCTTGTCTAGAGTTTTTAAGGGAGATGTGCTATTTAATTACAAAAGCTAATTTATACTGCTCAATTATGTGGTGAATATCTTGGTTAAAGCACCAAGGGGTTATAGGCATAGAACGAGAAAATTATTTAAGAAGAGTGTAAGAGAGAGGGGTATTGTACCTCCACTCAGCTTACTTATGGTAAATTATAATGTAGGTGAGAGGGTTCATATTGTTGTAAATCCCTCCGTTCACGCGGGGATGCCTCATAGGAGATATCACGGCAGGACAGGTATAATTATAGGTAAGCGTGGTAAATGCTACGTTGTTAGTGTTATGCTTGGTAACAAGGAGAAAACACTCTTTATTAGACCTGAGCACCTTAAACCAGTAGAGTCTAAGACAATTCTTACTCAGAGCCAGGCTTAAGTAAAAGTGCTCTTATATATTAGTTAAGGTGTGTTCCTGTGAGCATCTTTACCAAGTTAAAAGCCGAGGAAGTTAAATTACTTTCCAATCCAGAAACACTAGAATATGTTGAAAAGTACATTGAGATGATTAGAATTGAAACAGGTACTGCCCCACCACTAGCTTTAAGAGTATTAGAGTACTTGCGCAAGTTCTCTAAGATTCCACGTGATCGGGTGAGCGAGGTACGCAGCAACATAGAGAAAATAGGCTTGAAAGAGGAGAGCATAGTAATGATCATGAATATATGTCCTAAAAACACAGATGATTTAAAGGCTATACTTCAAGTCGAAGAAAAGATCCTTGAACAGGAGTTTCTAGAAAAAATAATTAGCGTTATTAAAGATCACTGTTCAGAGTAATCGAGCCGTATTTTAAATTACTTTGAGGGTTCATGCATTGTCTAGACCATATTTTAGACACAGAGACAGGCATCGTGAAGAGCGCAGATATGAGAATGCTGTTTACGTGTTAGATTACCTTGAAATGGGAAATCCACATGACATACATCCTGAACACAGAAATAAACCCTTCGTCCAGAGCGTGGGGACAAAGTATTTTACACTACTCGAAGCTATACCACTCATGGCTGTCAGAATAGAGATCTTGGAGAGAGTAGATCTTGAATATCCGAGTAAATTGAGGGGAATAATACCTATAACCTACAGCGAGCTCACAGCTGTTGCTAGAACTAATCTTCCCGAGGCTCTTAGAAGAATAATTACAGAGAATGAACGTGTTTTTGTAGAGTTTTTTAACACAGCTGAACCAATTAACATTAGGTTACACTCGCTAAGACTTCTACCTGAAATCGGAGCAAAAACTCTTGAGACTCTACTAGATGAAAGGAGAAGAGCTAGATTTACAAGTTTTAATGACATTAGAGATAGAATTAAAATCGACCCTATTAAGGCTTTAGTTAACCGCATTATAACAGAACTCATGGGCGAAGAGAAATACTACCTATTTATTAAACCACGAGATAAGACAGCCATATACCTGGGTTACTTGGAGAAACTCTATGGAGAAGTTGTTTAACCCGGCGCTAGTGAGCCGGAGAAGCCTTCTTAACTGGACTCTTAACGTACTCCGCACTTATGGAGTGAGACCATGTGAAAAGCTGAGTCAGAACTTCATAATAGATCCTCGCTTAATAAGCGAGATCCTCGCTTATACTAGCCCGACGGATACTGTGGAGATCGGTTGTGGTATTGGAACGCTCTCACTAGCCCTCTTAACTAAGGTTAAGAGGCTTATCTGTGTTGAGATAGATAGGAGACTGTGCACCATTTCTACTGATATTATCAGGGACCCCGGCTTTCTAGTTATTAATGCAGATGCAAGGATGCTCATTCCCCAGGTAGAGCAAGTAGTATCAAACGTACCTTACCATGTAACCTCTAAACTATTAGTAAAAATAGCGAGAACTAATAGTGTTAAGAGAGCTGTGTTAACTCTTCAGAGAGAGGTTGCAGAGCGCCTCTTAGCTGTACCAGGTTCGAGGACTTATGGTAAGTTGACTATTCTTATGAATGTCCTCTTTAATATTAGAGGAATGAGTGTTTATGCTCCTTCTAGTTTTTACCCTAAGCCGGAAGTTTTTCATAAAGTAGTTGTACTTGAGCGTAAAAAGCAGTACGATGAGAAGATCTGTTCACTCGAAACATTAACTAAAGTTCTCTTTACACAGAGACGGAGACTCGTAGAGAAAGTCCTTGTCTCAAAGCTTGGTGTTAAGATAAACGAGCTTGATCACTTGAAGAGCAAAATAGTAGGTAAGAGAGTCTACATGCTTAGTGAAGAAATACTATTAGATATGGCTAATATCCTGCGCGAAAAAGGTGTTATTACATGCACACAATACCGAGACTAGAGTACTTTGGAGATACATATAGACCCAGTGATGATACGTGGTTACTTTTAGACGTTTTTAAAGCTAGTAGTGCGAGTGGAGATCTCTGTGTGGATCTTGGCTGTGGTAGTGGCGTTCTCGGTATATACTCCCTGCTAAATAAGAAGTGTAAACGTGTAGTATTCATTGATATACAGGAAGATGCTCTTATGACAACTAGCTTTAACACAGTTCTAAATGGTGTTGAAGCATTTTCAATTATTCTGCAATCTGACGCTTGCCGCACTTTACCCCTTCGGGAGAGATCTGTAGACATCGTGCTTGCAAATCCCCCATATCTACCTCTACAAGATGAGATTTCACGTGATATTACAATTGAGAGTGGTGTTGAGGGCTATGAGAAAGTCCTCTGCTTTACTAATATGGCTACCTCTATGCTTAAGCCTAATGGACTACTCTACTTAGTGTACTCTTCGCTCTCAAAGCCAGAAATTATACAACCGCACTTAGAAAAGCTAGGCTTCAAAATTGTTTCGAGTAGGAGTAGGAATTTCTTCTTTGAGTCTTTAATAGCTATTGAGGGTGTACTTAACCGTGAGGATTAGAGTTGTCCTAGTCGGCATTGAAGGGGCTATAAATTTAGGTGTGATAGCGAGGACCTGTGTGAATTTCGATGTGAATGAGCTTTACTTAGTGAACCCGAGTGCGAGTATTGATGAAGCTTTAAAGTATGCCGCAGGTGGAAGAGATCTCCTACTTCGAAGCGTTATTACCAGCAGTCTTGAGGAAGCCTTAAAGGGCGTAGATGTCTCAGTAGCTACGAGCGCTATTGGATACAGTGAGGGAGACGTTATTAGACAAGCAATAACAATTGAAGAGTTTGCTGAAAAGATATATCCACGAGCTGAGAGATTCGCCCTCGTATTTGGACGTGAAAGTACAGGGCTTACACGAGAAGAAATTCTAAAAACAGATTTTCTAGTCACAATACCGGCTAGCCTAAAATACCCTGTACTAAATGTTTCTCAAGCTGTTGCAATATTTCTCTGGGAGCTGTGGAAGAGAGAGAAAAAAGTAGCTGTAAATATACCGCCGAGAGCTAGCCGAGAGGACATAGTAAAGTTGTTAAGTGTCTTCGAAAAGATCACAGAGTTCACTGTTAGTAGTGAAGATAAGAGGAAAAAGTGTAATTTGGTTTTAAAAAGGGCTCTCATGAGGTCTCTCCCGTCACAATATGAGCTTAAGGTGCTCTTATACTGGGCTCGACGCGTGACGAGAAAAATAGAAACAAGTAGAAGCTCTCTCGATGAGCTTTAAAATAGCTAAATGTACAGGGTTTTCGGGCTTTAACACCATATATGATCTCGGCGGATTTCTCAACCCATATCTTCGCATCTCACTTAAGGACACTCTGCAAGGGTACCTAATAGGGTTCAATACTTCTATAGCTGAGACCCTGTAATTCTTACCAGTAATGTAGTAGATATCCTCGCCTGAAACTCCTCTAGGTCTCTTACTCTCTATGAAAGTAATTACTTCGCGTGAACTACCTGTGTAGACTTCTCCCGCTGTGAACTCCCCTACAACGGCTTTAATGGGCGAAGAGGCATATAATATTACTCTACAACCAGGTTTAAACACACACCCCTTTCTCAGCTCATATTCTTTCACACCACTAAGTATTTCCTCAGCATATTTGGGTCTAATAGTTAAGAGAATGGTTAACATTTATCAGCATCCTCTATTAGCGTGGTAGTATTCGAGTACCTGGGTTTTGCCCCCTCAACGCTTTAAATAGCGATTCTGGCTCTTTGTAATCTAATACTTGAACCTCAATATTACTCCTAGTAGCTAATTCCAAGGCATGTAAGTCTATTAGTGCGTAGTCGCCTGGAAGTATTTTCTGCTCTATGATTCTCTTTAGCTCTGTAGCAGTAATTTCACTTAAAGGTTGTGCATCTGGGTGTTTTGTAGGGTCTTTAGTGTAGACTCTACCAATAGCTGAAAAGTAGTATACTCTATTAACCTCTAGAGCCTCTGCTACTTGTAGTAGTACTAGTGCTGTTGACTGTCCAGGTATTAGTCCACCAGTAACTGTAATTGGGAATAATACAGCTGCCTTAATGATATCTTCGAGTGTTAGTGGAGGTGTGGGAGGTGTGAGAGGACTTAAAGCCCCTATTAGTAGTAGTGCATTTAATCTTGAAACCCATATTCCAATCTCATCAAGCCAGTAATTTGAACTAATATTAATACCACGCGCCAGTTCAATATATCTCCTAGCCATCTCACCACCACCTGTAATCACGACAACTCTATGTGTTTTAGAGAGAGTCTTTATGACCTCCACATACCTCGCCAGTAGATCGCTACCAGTAAATGCCTTCCCTGTGATCTTTAAAACCACGTAGTCCACTCCAATATCACCCTTAACACTAATAAGTCCATTATTTCTTAGAGCGTATTAACTATATTTATTATTCCGTGATAGTTATATTATTAACTAACTGTTTACTACAAGTAGGGTTTCTCAAGAATGTGTGGAATAATTGGCCTATGCTTTAACAACACGCAGGAACTAGGTAAACTGCTCTACAGGGGACTTCAGAAACTAGAGTACAGAGGTTATGATTCAGTAGGTATAGCTGTACTAAACTCCGGTAGACTTTTTATTGTTAAAGGTAAGGGTATGCTAAGAGATCTAGAAGAAAAATTAAAATTCACAAAGTACACGGGGTCTACTGGTATAGGTCATACTAGGTGGGCTACTCACGGAGCACCCTCTGATATTAACGCGCATCCACACGTAGATTGTAGAGGTATCTTCGCAATAGTTCACAATGGTATTATAGAGAATTTCGATGAATTAAAAGAATGGTTAAGTAGTAGGGGTCATACCTTTATTAGTGAGACTGATAGTGAGGTTATCGCTCACCTCATTGAGGAGTACTATGATGAACTTAGAGATGTCTACGAGGCTTTTAAGAGAGCTATAAGATCACTTCGAGGAGCGTTCGCCATACTAATGATCACCCCTCTCGAGGAGAACAAGGTGTTTTTCGCGAAGAAAGACAGCCCACTCATAATTGGGCTTAGAGAGGACTACAAGGTGTTGGCGAGCGATATACCAGCAATACTAGATCACACGTACAGCATCATAGTGCTCAGAGACTACTGGATCGGCTATGTAACTCCTAGTAGAGTCTACATCGAGGATCTAACTTCTGGAAAACTCGTCGAGTATTCCGCATACATCAGGCTTATTGAGTGGAGTGTTGAAGAGGCTTCTAAGGGGGGTTATCCACACTTTATGATTAAGGAGATTTATGAGCAGCCTTTAGCTCTAAAAAACACTATTACTGGTTTAAGGAGCTCACGTGAGCTTCCTCTAATTGTTAAAATGCTTGCAGAGGCTCGTAGATTGTACGTTACCGGCTCTGGTACTAGTTATCACGCTGCAGAGTTCTACGCTATAGCCTCAAACACGCTTACTGGACTTCTAGCCGTGCCTTTCATAGCGAGCGAGTATGAGGTTTATAGTAATGCTGTGAGAGAGGGAGATGTCTTAGTAGCTATTAGCCAGAGTGGTGAGACCATGGATGTGTTAAAAGCCGTGAGGAGGTTTAAAGAGCGTGGTGCTAGAGTAATAGCCATATCTAACGTGGTGGAGTCAGCTATACCCAGAGAGAGCCATGTAACACTCTATACTAGGGCAGGACCTGAGATAGGAGTAGCCGCTACTAAGACTTTTCTCACACAAACTTTACTCCTATCCTGGCTCCTCGTAGAGCTCGCAGAGTACACTGGTGTTATTTCTAGTAGTGAGCGTAGCGAGTTAATTAAGTCTCTCGAAGAGTCACCAAGGCTAGTAGAGGTGAGTTTAGAGAGAAGTGAGAAAACTGCTCGCGAGCTTTCAGAGATCTACGCTGAGAGGAGAAGCATGTACTATTTGAGTAGGCATATAGGTCTCCCGATAGCGAGGGAGGGGGCTTTAAAGATCAAAGAGATCGCATATATTCACGCCGAGGCTTACCCTGCTGGTGAGTCTAAACATGGACCTATAGCACTTGTAGAGAGAGCTTTCCCTGTAGTGTTTATTGTTCCCAGATTATTGTGGCTTGAACACTCAATTAAGGGTAATATTGAGGAGATGAAGGCCCGTGGAGCTGAGACTCTCGGTGTCGTGTGTGAGGAGGGCTTTGTTGCGAGTTTGCTAGACCATACTATTACTGTTCCCTGCCCTCACTGGCTACTCACACCAATATCTCACACTCCACCACTTCAGCTACTTGCATACTACACTGCTATCAGGAGAGGACTTGATCCCGACAGACCGCGGAATCTCGCAAAGACTGTTACTGTAGAGTAATACATAGTGAAGACGTGGTGAAGAGTTTTTGGTTATAGTAGCAGTGCGTGGTAGGAGTAATTACTGGAGACACACGCTATACTTGTGGCTACTAGAGATCAGGGATATTCTGGAGTCTGAGATTAATGAGAGGCTTGAAATAGTAGTTCTAGATGGTAGTAGTGAAGACCCAGAACTACTAGTAGATGGCGAGTTAGTCGGTAAGGGTGTTCCTGGCGAAGAGGGATATCTCATAGAGATCTTGAAGAAAGCCATATTGAGCATTAGAGGGAAAAGGAAATCTAGTTCAAAATTGAGTTTTTCTTAGGGGGGAGTCTAGGTATTTGACACTGGGAGGCGCGTGGTGTTGAGTTGTGTTTAAGGAGGTTATAGGTGTTGTACACCTCCCGAGGTTGCCATCTATTT
>CAZMCE010000017.1:13926-20762 GCA_964564855.1 uncultured Thermosphaera sp.
TAAATAATATTATTGAGTATGCTGTTAGAGAAGCTAGACTGCTCGAGGAGCTCGGCTATAGTGGTGTAATTATAGAGAACTATGGCGATTCACCCTACTCTAAGAGAGTAAGAGATCCGGTGACACTCTGTGCCATGACTACTATTGTAAGAGAAGTTGTAAAATCTTCTAGTTTAAAAGTTGGCGTGAACCTGCTTAGAAATTCCGGTAGAGAAGCTTATAGCGTGGCTATTGCGAGTGGAGCTAGGTTTATTAGAGTTAACGCCCTTGTAGAAACAATAGTGTCTGATTCAGGCGTGATCGAACCTGAAGCTTCGCGCTTAAAACCTCTTAAAATAAACTACCCTAACATTGAAATCTACGCTGATATACTAGTAAAACACGCTTCGAGTTTGAGGTTCTCTCTGGGTATTTTAGAGGCTGAGAGTAGTATTGCAAGGAAGAGCGACACAGTCGAGGACTACTATAGAGAACTCATAGAGGAGTACGTGGAGAGAGGGGGAGCAAGCGCCCTCATAGTTACCGGCTTAAAGACCGGCGAACCACCACCACTAAGACTACTAGAGGCAACTAAGAAATACTCACCTATACCTGTACTAGCTGGTAGTGGTGTAACTCCAGAAAACATTAAGAATATTCTAAAACTCGTTGATGGAGTTATTGTGGGCTCTTTTATTAAAGTAAATGGTAAAGCTGGAAACCCCACCGACCCTGAGAGAGCAAGACTACTAATAGCAAAGATAAGAGAACTATAGCAAAAACCAGTTAAAAAACAGTAGTTATTTTCATGTCAACACATATTATATAAAAAACAGCATTATTTAAACTATAGATAATAAGAAGCACTATTAACAAACAGATTAAAATTACACAGTTATGTGGAAAATAATGGTAATACTTAACGAAGTAGATCCACACAAATACTTGTGATATTATACGGCACATTAAGAGAATTCCACAAGTGAACACGTTTCATGAGTAATACCTTCACATAGCAGATAACAACAAGAATAATCACACAACACTAGTCAAATACCAGTTAAATACATATGTATAAATAAAATCTATACTATTATATAAGTATCTAAATGTTTTCTAAAAATCTTAAATTACTATTATTTTTTCATTAATTGATATATAATTTTAATATGATATGACAATTTATAATTTTTTTGACATTCTGGCAAATTTATATTTTAACTATATTGTCTATCTATATTTGTGCATTAATTAATAATTCTACTATCATGTATTATATATTGCTATGGATTATGTTTCACTGTTATGTCTTCTTGTGCGTGATAATTTAATTGAGTGTTCACGCGATCGATTTTTGACGTTATCAGTATCTTGACTGCACTTGACGAGTAGATCGGTTATGTCTAGTATTACAACCTTGTTCTAGTAATGTTGTTATGTTTCAGTGTTTTCTGTATTTTTTCATATATTAATGTGTGTTTGTATAATGAGAATGTGTTTCTGCACCCCACCCGCAAAATTTTACTCGAGTATCTAATGATCGAGGGTTTCACAGTGGGATTCGGTATTAACTATACAAAGGCATAGTTAATTCGCGATTAACTTAACCACTGCTCACATTCACATACTTCAAATACTCAACAAAGTAATTCTTGTCATTACTTCTACTTATTAATTATTAAACACTAACCATATATCCACTAGCCCTAGACTCTTATTGAACATTGACAATAACATACACAAGAGTGCTACAAGCTGAAAATAAGGTAAAGAAGTTTTAAATGAATCTGTAGAGAAGCATGTTAACATCTGCTCATATAGCATATTGGGTGGAATACAAGACATTATGTCTAGTAATTACGGTTAATATTTAGCCTGATGCTTATTCACAGATGCCCTTTTATCTGCGTATGGCGCAGAGCGCCAGGTGACATCGTTGAAATGTTTGTGAAAATACGCTGCATTGAGTTATTAAGAAGACGGGCAATTTACCATTAATGTGGAAAGTCCTGCCGAGATAATTATTGAGCTAGGCAAAATATTCGAAATCACACCTCAACTATACTAAGGAGACTTTAACTCGACTCTAGTACTCAACGCTAGATTCACGGTTAAAGAGCCTTTGTATAGTGAGGTAATATTAGGATACTGTGTGTTTGCGGTGAGTAGTTTGATAGAGGAGAAGAACGCTATAAGTGAAGCTGTGAGATTAATAGCCGAATTCATGGTTGTATCTGCAAAGACCGCTCCCAAAGCTCGGGGAGTAGATAATATAGTTTCTACAATACTAACGAGTAGAGAGGAGCTCGAAACACTTGCTAGAAAAATGGAGGAGCTTGCTGAAGTACATGGAGATTACTTTAAGAGAGATGCCGAGAATGTGCGTAATAGTGACGTCGTGGTGATCATAGGTTGTAAGATCACTAATATTGGTCTGAAAAAAGTTGAAACACTAAAATTTGATCCTGACTACGTGGGCTCTATTATAAATCTCGGAATAGCACTAGGCTCAGCTGTCAAGACAGCCTCACTGCTAAATGTTGACAATAGAGTAATGTACAGTGTAGGTGTGGCGGCGCTCGAATTAAAGCTAGTAGATGCAGACATAGCTTACGGCATACCTCTCTCAGTTAAATCAAAAAACATATACTTTGACAGAGTGTGGCCTCGTAAATAAGCTCTATAGAGAAAACCCCCTACGCTTTTTATTTGAAGATTCCTCGGGAACAAACTAATATTCGCAGATTTCGCTGCAGTCTGAAAACTTGATCTCAACTATGTCTATCGAGGGTTTTCTTCCATTAAATACGAGGACCTTGTTGTAGAGCGGTTCTCCAGTACCCAGTAATATTTTGAAGACTTCGTTAACTTCGAGTAGACCAAGTATTCCAGGAGTAGTGGCTAAGACTCTAACTCCGCCTCTACCACTACTTTTTATACCTCTAAATAAGCATCTTAAACATGGTGTTACCCCACGTTTAATAACAGTTAACTGACCATAATACTCACCAACACCTGCATGCACCAATGGTTTCCAATACCTCCAAGCTACCTTATCAATAATAAATCTTGCTTCCCAGTTATCTAGGGCATCTACTACTACATCAACATCTCTAATATACTTCTCCAAGAGATCCTCTGTTATAGTTGCCTGTAGAGGTATGAGTTTAACATGTGGATTTAGCGCTTTTAACTTACTCTCAGCTACTAATACTTTAGGCTTACCAATATCCTCTATTGTAAATAGCACTTGTCTCTGAAGATTACTCAGCTCAACGAGCCCGTCATCTATAAATACTATCTTGCCAATACCAGCAGCGACAAGATAATAGAGTACTGCCGAGCCAAGCCCACCTACACCGGCAACTAGAACACTAGACTCTCTAAGCTTTAATTGCCCCTCACAGCCTATAACTAGTATTTGACGACTATATCTCTCACACTCTTCGCTGGACAACTCTCTACATGCTTCAAAAGTCTCTTCAAAACTAGCCACCAGACTTCACCGTAAAGATCACTACTTCAGAGCCGTCTTCAACCACATCATCTTCTGTAATTACTTCACCGTTCTTCAACACTATGTGTTCAGATAGCGTAAGCCCTAGTTTCGATAAGATCTCTCTGACACTAATCTCTTTTACCTCTAGCTCAATATACTCATTACTCTCAAGAATCCTCACTCTAACTACCACTTAGCACTCACCTCTCTACTACTCAGAGAGGTGGGAGGCCTAATATAGAACTTTATCTTTCCGTCATGATAGTCGCGGATAATAGTTCTCGCAGCCTCCTCGATGAGGGGTTCTTTTGTGGTCTTGTAAAACCAACCTCTTCTCACAGCTATCTCCTCGAGGATTCTCGTGGGGTCTCGTGTTTCAATACTATATGCGTGTAAAAACGCATTGGGGTTATATTTGAGAATTTTCTCGATAAGCATTATTGCTGGTCTTACAGGATCCACTAGTTTTTCCGGTGGATATCCTCTAATTAACTTCTCAACTTCATCGCCCTCAACCGGCAGTATCCCGGGAGTATCTATCATTAATATTTTGCTGTCAACACGGTAGAGCTGAAAATGCCTCGTGTAGCCTGGACTACCAGGATAAGGACTTGTAGGTGCGGAGTAACGGCCTTTAAGTGCATTAATAATAGAGGATTTTCCAACTTTAGGATAACCTACAACAGCTACTACCACGGGTAATAATGGTGCACTCCTCTTTATAGCTCTTCTCAGCTTCAACGTGCCCATATGTCTCGAGGCTGCCACATAGACTGCCATGTAGCCTTGTTTCTCAAAGTACTCTTTCCACTCCTCGACAGCACTTCTCGGGACCAAGTCAGCTTTATTAATGACAACAATTAGTTTCCTACCCTTCTTTTCAACAATATTAACAAGTCTTCTACTAAATGTACTGAGGGGATCCCTAGCGTCGAGTATGTGTAACACCATATCAGCTTTTGAAACTAGATTCCATATTTGACTCCAAGAAGCGAGAACAATACCACCTGGACTAGTAGTCGTCCCCTTCATAGTCCTCAAACCTCTTCACTACATCAAAAGGTATTTGTGAAAGCCAATCGATCTTAACTCCTGCATCAAGTATAATTTCCCCTCTAATAGCCTTACAAATAGTGCTCGCTACCTCCTCTGGACTCGTACTAGTTGTATCTATTTCAAACACACTGTTAGCGCCAAAAACCTCAACAGCACTATAAGCTACTACCCCTAGGATCTCGGCCATAACATTTTCGTTTACTTTACGTCTACTCCAGCCGCGTTTAATAAGTCTCTCTTCAAGTACAAGAGGGTTTGTTCTAAGCAAAAACACAGAGTTAACTATTTCTTTAGGTATAACTTCAGGATAGTGTGTTTCCAGGAAAACATCACCTTTGAGTGTTGAAACATAGCTCTTAATAAAGCTAGATACTCTTTCCTCGTCTATAATATACGTGTCTCTCTCTTGATCATAGGTCACGAATAGACCATGCTCTGTAACTAAACTACTCAAATTCAACACTAACACATTACATAACTCTGCTAGTTTTGACCCAATGCTTTTCTTCCCAGTACCCGGAGTCCCTGCTAGAACGTAAACTCTACTCAAAGAAGTTCCACCATCCCATTGAATACTTTTATACCCCTTCAAACCTATCCTATAACAAGCTTATAGCTGGTGTTTAGAATTTGAGTAATACTAAACACGTGGGAGAAATAGCGTACACCCTGCCAAGTGTGCGTAGCGGTGAAGAAGTATTATCACTAACCATGAGCGTCTGTCCTTACTGCTATAAAGTACTACCGGCAACAATAGTTGAGAGAAGTGGAAGAGTTTATATTAAACGGATTTGTCCAGAACACGGATTAATAGAAGAAGTGTATTATGGTGACGTGGAGTTCTATAAGAAAGTAATGACTTTTCAAGATGAAGGTAGAGGTTCCCGACACATATATACTCCTATTAAAACCCTGTGTCCATTTAACTGTGGACTCTGCGGCATGCATAAACAGCACAGTGCTCTAATAAACCTTGTAGTGACAAATAGGTGTGATCTAAGTTGCTGGTACTGTTTCTTCTATGCTGAGATGTCAGGATATCTCTACGAGCCCACTATAGATCAGATCAGAAACATGGTTAGAAGTGTGAAAAAACAAGGCGTCACCGTAGCTGTCCAGCTAACTGGAGGTGAGCCATTACTACGCGAAGACTTAGTAGAAATAGTAAAACTTCTCAGAGATGAAGGTGTTAGACACATACAGCTAAATACTAATGGTATAAAATTTGCAGAAATGTTTATTAAAAATCCCGCTGAAGCCGTAGAGTTTGCTAAGAACTTGAGAACAAGTGGGCTTAATACCGTTTATTTGAGTTTTGATGGTGTAACATCAAGAACCAATTGGAAAAATCACTGGGAAGTACCATACATCTTCGAGGTTTTCAGGAGATCTGGAATTACAAGCGTTGTTTTAGTACCCACGGTTATTAAAGGAATGAATACCGATGAACTTGGTGCTATAGTAAAATTTGCAGCTAAACATGTTGATATAGTGAGATCTGTTAACTTCCAGCCGGTAAGCTTAACAGGCCTCATGAAGAAACATGAGCGTGAGAAGTACAGGATCACTATTCCAGAAGTGGTAAAGCTGATCGAAGAACAAACAGATGGTGAAATAACCAGAGACTCCTGGTTTCCTGTAAATGCTAGTGTTATCTTTTCCAGGTTTATTGAAGGCTTTAGTGGAGAGTTTAAATTTGAAATGGCTAATCACCCTGTGTGTGGTGTGGGAACTTATGTGTACGTGGATAAGAGTGAGGGTAAAGTAAAGTTAATTCCAATTACAAATTTCATAGATATTGAGGGGCTTCTCGAATACTTGAGAGATAAGTGGAGAGATCTTATAAGTGGTGGTAGTAGGGTCTTAACGGGATTACGACTTCTCTACTCTATTAGGAAATTCATAGATCAGGAGAAGGCTCCTAGAGAGGTAGACGTGTTCAAAATACTTGTCAACATAGTGTTAAAGAGGAGTTATAATGCTTTAGGAGAGTTACACTACAAATTACTCTTTATAGGACAAATGCACTTCATGGATCTCTACAACTACGATATACAGAGAGTTCAGAGATGTAATATACACTATGCTGTACCAGATGGAAGACTTATACCGTTCTGTGCATTTAACATCTTCGAAGAGATCTATAGAGACAAAGTACATAGAGAGTTCAGTACACAAATTATAAAGCCAACTAAAAAATATATTAGAGACAGAAGATTGTTAGAGTCATCCGAGATATACAAGAAGGCTTATGAAGGAATATTAGAGCTAGTTGTGAGAAAATAGCATTTTAGAATTAAAA
>CAZMCE010000018.1:0-20362 GCA_964564855.1 uncultured Thermosphaera sp.
GTGAGTGTGGGTATAGGTGCGTATGGCCTTGCTACTATGACTATTTCTTCGACAGTTGGAACACCAACTATTCTTGAAACAGCTATTATTTTAATTGATACTGGTCCTGGTGCTAACTTACTAGTATCTGCTTCTGTGAGCTTTATCTTGTACACACCTTCTTTTACAAGCTCAGCTAGTTCTGTAAATCTACCTCCTAAGTGTGTTACTACGTATCTCACAAGCTCAATGTATTCAGACTTATATGGCTCACCTGTAGGCATAAGAACATTAACAGTTATTTCAGCTTCTTTACCAATTGTTACTTCTAGAGGTGCTTCTATTTTAACAACAGGTCTTGGTGGCTCAGCTAAGAACGCGTATTTGTCTGCTCTGTCAACATGTTCTCTGAAAGCTTTAATAGTTACTGTTCTAGCAGCATAGTCTACTCTCTCCAAGTAGAATGGTCCATTACCAACCCAGAAGTGGCCTTTAGCTGCATACCAGTTCTTTAAGTTGGTATATCTTGTAACAGCCTCGGTCTCCGTCACGTATTCTTTTAGTACTTCTCTATATGGTATCCACTTCTCAGTAATAGATTTATCGACATACGTAGCAACGATGCTTAGTGGTGCTCCGCCTATTAAATTAACACGTTCAACTCCAAGTAACTTAGCCTTATCAGCAGTAAATGCTAATTTACCATCTCTCTCAGCCCTAGCACTTACTTCAACAACATGCCATGGCCCAGGACCTTGAGAATAGTATGGCCAGAAGGCGTTTGCTGCGCCACTAGCACTATACTCTGCATCCATATACCATATATCAGTGTAATACTCTATTATAAGTGGATCTTTCTGTATGATTTTGAAACCTCTAAACTGCGAGAACCAAGCTTTAAATGGTCTCACATATGCTGAGTCGTAGAGCTTACTACCTGGACATGCTCTATCAAATGTTATTATAAAGGTATAAATGATGTCTGCTAAGCTAAATGGACTGCCATCATGCCACTTATAGCCGTGGAATAGGTTCTCATCGTAGTACACTATAACTTTAACTAGTGATGTGTTTGCAACTTCTGGTGTTACACCGAAAGCTTCTAGTAAATCTAGTTTAGTTTTAACTTCTCCTACAGTGTATATCTTTGTAGTGTTACAGTCAAATAGTAGCCAGGCATCATCTGGAACTTTATTCTCATCAACAAATTCTAATGTAACCCAGTCAAGTGTCTTAAAGACTGGTAAGCCTTTCTGCACATAAACTTCTGCTTTCTTAACTCTATGTGGCCAATAGAGGCCTGAATACGGATCTGGTTCTGTGGCTGTTTCTCCAGTAGCTCTTATTATGGTCTGGTCAAATATCCAGTTACTACCACCAATCGGGTTCCAGGGCTCTACAAGTATACCTCTCATAGATGTTCTAAGTTTGCCTCCAACTTGACCTACAATTCTAATTGTCCACGGCCAGAGCCATGCACCAGAGTATCCTCCGGAAAGATCCGATGCCAATACCACATGTGGTCTTCTAGGCCATACGGCAATTCTGTTAATTATAAATATTCTCTGATTTTCATCTTTCATAGAAAGCCATAGTGCCTTAATCATTAGCTCTCTTCTCTCTTCTAATGTAGTAAAGTTACTAATCCAGAGCTTCTCTGCTACTTCATAGAACTCTCGAGTATTAATGATCTTTGTCCATAATGGTTCAGGTCTACCTAGTGGTGTGTAGAAGAAGCCGAAGTTACCGCTCTGATCTCTATCTACAACTGTAGTGATCCAGCCGCCGGTGTATATGTGGAATGTGCCGTCATCTGGATCTGCATATATCCAGTATGGTGCAAGATCTCTACTTGTACCATAATATCTCAGAACAGTAAATCCTAATAGCTCAAGTTGTGCTGAAACATAATCACCTATATCTCTTCTTAAATCTTCTGTTCTAATTAAGAAGATCAGTATTACTGGGGAGCCTTTATATGTCCACCTACCACCTTCTAATTTAGCACCTAATTTTTCCATTTCTTCAAATATAATTTTCCTTCCCTTTTCAAAGTCGTATTTGTATTTTTCTTCAATTTCCATTATCGCATCATATAGTCTACCATAATCTGGGAAGTTTGGTGTTATAGCTGTATATCTAGGCTCACCTAGTCCACCAAATATTTGTGTTGCTATCATTTCTCTATTTACAATGTAGTGCATAGCTTCTCTTATTCTCCTACTACAGAATGGGTTCATTAGTATTTTTCCTTCAACTTCAGGTCTTGGTAGCTTACTTGGATTGGGGAAGACTGGTTCAATTATCTCTCCAGTTTTCTCGTCCATTTTACACCTGTGGTTAAATGTTAACTCGTAGTATAGACCGTAAGAGACAGTATAGGGCAGTCCTGCTTCTCGTATTCTCTTAAATGTACCAGGATCATCTATAGTGTCATGCCACCAGTCAATTTCACCAGCTATTAGTCTCTCAATACCAATTTCAGGTCTACTAGAGTCAAATACTATCTCATCTACCCATGGTCCTCGAGGAGCCTCCTGCGCCTGTGCAGGTACTATGTAAAGTAGACTTAGAGCGAGTAACACTGCTAGTATTACACTTACTAAAACTCTACTCATTTTTAGAGACACCTACCTAGGATCTAGAGTAGAGGTAGGATTTATAAGCTTTACGTACTCTGATTTATAACTTTTACTCTAAGACTTCTAATAGAAAACTATATTAGTGAGTACTAGTGCGGGGGGTGGGATTTGAACCCACGCAGGCCTACGCCATCGGGTCCTCAACCCGACCCCTTTGACCAAGCTCGGGCACCCCCGCACTATTCTTATTCTTACTTTAATTAAGCTTTAAAACTCTTAAATAGAGTTGTTCTAAGTGTGAATGTCTTGGTGTATGAGTTGTGTATAAGTCTATTAGTCCAAGTAGCTATTATGTACTTCATCCAAGACCAGTTTACTTAATTGTCTCACGTAGTAGTAGTGGTAGGTTAAATGTTATGGCAGCCTCTTGGGTTTCGCCAATCTCAGATGAACCTTTTCTAGTTGCTCTCTCAATATGGAAAGGTAGCTTAACATATCAGTATATTAAAGAGACGGGCGAGTTTACAGTTAATATTCCTAGTGAGAAACAAGTTAACGTGGTTTTCAAGGCCGGCTCTACTAGTGGCCGCGAAGTAGATAAGCTAGGACTACTAGGCTTGAAGACCATATCGTCAAAGAATATCAACACACCCGGACTAGAAGACATGCTGGGTTTTCTTGAGTGTAGAGTAGTTAAAGAGATAGACCTCAACGAGTCCACGTTATTTATTGCCGAAGTTAAAGCTATACACGTAAGAGAAGATCTATACTCTAGATATGGGTGGGATCTCTCAAAGACAAGAATACTACTACATCACGCTGGAAGAGGCTTTACTACTAGTAGTAAGCTTATTTTAGCAGAGAAATAGCTGTTCAAGTCCAAGTCTCGCAGACAGCTTTATAAGTTGAGAGCTCACCATAATTTATTGTGAGAGTATGCCCCGCGTGAGGACTAAACTAGTCTCTTGGGAAGAGATCGTAGAATGGTCAATGCACCTCGCAGACATAATTGCCAGAGATAACTACAAACCGGATCTTATAGTAGCTGTCTCACGCGGAGGCTTCGTGCCTGCCAGACTACTCTGCGACTTTCTAGGTGTAGAGAACCTCATGAGTATTCAGAGTCAGCACTGGACTGAAGCCGCTAAAGTCGAGGAGAGAGCTATTCTAAAATTCCCCTATAATATAGATGCAAGTGGATTAAGAATCCTCGTTGTAGACGATATTGTTGATACAGGAGAGACTCTAGCTCTCGCTAGAAATTACATTAGAGATCACTGGAGACCACTCGAAGTCAAAACGGCAGCACTACAGTGGATTAGTCCTGTAGCTAAGTTTAAACCAGACTACTATTACATTGAAGTTAAAGAGTGGATTTGGTTTCAATATCCATGGACAAGGCTAGAAGACACACACCAGTTCATTAAGAGAATGCTCATAGAGACATATAAAGAGACCGGTAAGACGGAATGGACTTACGAGGAGATCATAAGCGGTTTTAGAGAGTGGTATGATATAGATGTAGGTGATAAATACTATAAAAGAGCTCTAAAAGTACTAGAAGAGAAGGGTATTATAACATATAGTGAAAACACGAGAAAGTATAAAATAGTGGTGTAGTCCTATGCTCGTAGAGCTCCCCCTTAAAGCTGAAATAGGTATTATTGGTGGTAGTGGGCTCTACGAGCTACCTGGAATAGAGAATATTAGAGAAATAAAGGTCTACACTCCATATGGCATGCCGAGTGACAACATCGTTGTTGGTGAACTTAGAGGTAGGAGAATTGCCTTCCTAGCTAGACATGGACGTGGACACAGAATACCACCACATAGAGTTAACTACAGAGCTAACATCTGGGCTTTAAAAACACTTGGCGTTAAGTGGGTACTAGCTGTCTCAGCTGTTGGTAGTCTTAGAGAAGATTATAGGCCAGGGGATTTTGTAATACCCGATCAGTTCATAGATATGACTAAAGGTATAAGGCCTCACACGTTCTTCGAGGGGGGTGTTGTAGCACATGTGAGCACTGCTGACCCATTCTGCGAACACTTGAGGAAAATAGTATTTAAAGCAAGCTCGG
Source organism: uncultured Thermosphaera sp. (assembly GCA_964564855.1). Lineage (GTDB taxonomy): Archaea > Thermoproteota > Thermoprotei_A > Sulfolobales > Desulfurococcaceae > UBA285. The sequence goes on from CAZMCE010000018.1 coordinate 4,643, forward strand.
AGTTCCCCGATATTAGAATTCACAGTAGAGGAACATATGTGTGTATTGAGGGTCCCCGCTTTAGTACTAGAGCTGAGAGTAGAGTGTGGAAAGACGTCTTTAAAGCAGATATTATTGGAATGACTCTTATACCAGAAGTGAGTTTAGCTTGTGAAGCACAGTTATGCTACGCGACTATAGCTATGGTGACTGATTACGATGTATGGGCCGAAAAGCCAGTTACAGCCGAAGAAGTAATGAAGACCATGAGCGAGAACATAGCGAAAATTAAAAAGTTAATACCCCGAATAATAGAGCTACTACCCAGTGAACCAGATGAGAAAGAATGCAGTTGTTGCAAAAGCTTAGAGACAGCACTTGTCTAGAACAAGCCGAGAAAACGCTCTTACGCATAGAAGAGAAGGCTAGAGAATATTCCTCACTAATTGAGGCTTTTTTAAATCAAGCTAGTGAAGATCTCTACATAACATATAGTGGCCTCGGCTACTTACCAGCTAGTATAGTATACTGGTATTTAACTGTAATGTCAGATAGCTCAAAGTGTGTTCTGGGAGAAGTTGAAGAGATCTCACTACACCTACTACCATATAGAGAAAGAGGCTCACTACTCGTTTTTAGCACAGAAGAGTACTCTAAGCTTATATCAGCACTACAGGCAATAAGAACACTTGAATACCGGTACCTAGCCTTCGCACAGCTACCTCTTGATGAGAGATTACATGCACTACTAAAACACTACAATGTAAAAACTTACAGTGCTAGTAACCCCGTTGAAGCCTCACTACTACTAGGACTCTCAGTATTCCACGTTCTCGCGAGAAAACACCGCGGTAGTTTTCAGAATAGAGGTCTAAGATTAGCTAAACACGGCGAAGAGGGTTTTGCACAGCTCTTACCATCTCTCATAGAGAAGTATAGAGGTGTCCTCGAAGAAGTAGTAGAGTCCAGAGGGCCCATAGTAGTTTTTTCAAGCAGATTTCTTGAGCCAGCTACACTCACACTTATATATGCTCTTAGAAAGTCTAATTTACCAGTACAATACATGCCCATAGAACTCTCAGAGAGAGCTGAAAGAGCACTCCTTGTGTTCTCTAGTGTTGAGGATCGAATTAGGAGAGAGTATTGGGCAAGAGCACCACATACAACACTAGAACTACTCATTAACACAGACCCCCTAGAAGCCGGGATTTATATAGCAATGCTCTCATATTACTTGCTATTTCCATGTAGTGAAAGTAGGAAGTGATTGTATAAAATACCCAAAAACCAGCTTACATGTGGTGGGCTACTGTGAATTTAAATAAGAAAACATTGAGTTTACTATTACTAACACTCGTAGCAAGCACGTCTATTCTAGTAGCAATACCTAATAGTTACTATTTTGTAAGTGTGGGCTTAGCTCTCTATGCTGTTTCACTAATAGTGCTTTTAGTCTACTGTGAAAAAGTGCATAGTATACGGGAATTTCAAAGTGTCTTACAACTAGTAGTGCTCTCAACTTCAATAGGTGTTCTTCTAGGTGTAATCTTCTCGCCTACACTACTCTCACTGCTCATAGCAATATCTATTAGCGTGCTCTTACTACTCTACACTATTCTATCTACTAGGTGGTACATGTGAAAATAGCTGTAATAGAATATAGGAGTACACCTCCTAGATCAGCACAGGAGCTCTTAGAGGCTATTGAGAAGAAAAATCACACACCTGTATATTTGAAAGCACACATACTCGACGCTGTGATCTCGGGGAGATATATCACTATATATCATGGAAAAGAAGAAGTTGACGTAGACGCTGCTATACTTAGAAATATAGGTTTCTTCCTGAGCTTAGAGGTATTCATGAAGAGGCTTGGTGTCCTAGAAGCTTTAGCCCAGAAAATCCCTATTGTAAATAATCCCGTGGCCTCTTTTACAGCTAGAGATAAGTGGAGGTGTCTTCTTAAATTGTCTATAAATGGTATCCCCGTCCCCGAGACGCTTATAACTGAAAATCCATTTTCAGCTATGCACTTCATATCTACTAAAAAGAAGGCTGTATTAAAGCCTATTATGGGTAGTCTAGGTCTTGGTAGTGTTTTAATAGCTGATCCAGACATAGCTTTTAACACAACTAGGAGTTTGAAAAATGCAGGTATACCAAGCTACTATCAGGTTTACCTTGAAAAACCAGGATATGATTACAGGGTCTTCGTGGTTGGTGATCATGTGATCGGTGCGATGAAGAGAGTTAGTAGTTACTGGAAAACTAATATTGCTCAGGGGGCTCAAGGTATAGCTGTTAAAGTAGAAGAAGAGCCCGAAATTTACAACCTCGCATTAAAAGCTACTAAAGTACTGGGTTTAGAGTATGCTGGTGTAGACATAGCCTATGACACTGTGACGCAAAAATACTATGTGTTAGAGGTAAATGCTTTCCCGCACTGGGAAGGTCTACGTAGAGCTACCGGTGTAAACCCACCAGACTATATTGTAGAGTATGTTATTAATAAAGTTAAACGGTAATAAGAATTAAAAGAGTTCTAAGGTATAAGTAAAATTTGTAAGTGATGAGTAGTAAACCGTCAGATCCGTGATGAAGAGCTCTCAGACTGAGTATTAATCACTGTAAATTGAGATCACCTTATGCTAGAAGTACTTTGAGAGGTTCTCAAGGACACTGCTAGTGGTGACCGCCTCATGTATACAATTTCCCCCAGTATTGCGAGTGAGCGTGAAGAGGTTATTCAGGAGGGACTAGCTAGACTTATAGTTCCTCGAATAGAGCTTTATAGGAGAGAAAATGGTAGTATAGAGCCTGCTTGGATGCCTGTTTTTTACAATCCACATGCAGTAGTGAGCAGAGATCTCACGGTGGTGTTTTTAAAGACTATTATAGGTACTCGCGATTTCTTTTTTGTTGATCTTCTCTCGGGTACAGGTATTCGTGGTATTAGAATAGGCCTAGAAGTAGGTGGTCAGGGGTTATTGAATGATGTAGATCCAAGAGCCTACTATTACATTAAGAGGAATATTTCACTAAACAAGCTAGAGGAGAGGCTAGAGGCGTATAATCAGGAAGCTAACACTCTGTTAAATATGTTAGTGTTTTCAGGTGTATTCGTAAACTACGTTGACGTTGACCCATACGGCTCGCCAGTACCCTTCATAGACTCGGTGTTTAAGCCACTAGCTAGGAGGGCCTTTATTGGCATATCAGCAACGGATCTTGCGCCTCTCTCCTGTACACATCCACACAAAACACTAGTGAGGTACTGGGATAAATGTATTAGAGTTGATTTTAACAAGGAATATGCACTTAGACTACTATTAGCTAATATAGCTCTCAGATCTGCTGCTCTAGGCTTCTCTACTACACCTCTTCTCTCAATAGTACATAAGCACTACGTGAGAGCCTTTTTAGAAGTAGAGAGGAGCTATAATAGAGCCTACAAGAAGATCAGCGAGTGTCTAGGCTACATATGGTATTGCTTAGATACACTTGAACGCGGCTATACTAGGGATCCTAATGACGTACCGAGCTGTTATGATGGTAGAAAACCTATAGTGCTCGGAAAGACCTGGATATGCAATACTGTAACTTCAGAAGTCGCAGAGAGAGCTTTACGTGAAGTTAGTAGCATGAGCTTCTTAAATCCCGACACTATAAAAATACTTGCACTCTTGAAGAATGAGGCAGAAATAAATACGCCATATATTAGGTTGGATAAACTGTGTGGTGTTCTAAAATTAAATATGCCTAAAATTAACGTGTTAATTAATGAGCTTAGAGAAGCGGGATTTAAAGTTACAAGAACACACATGGATATTAGAGGAGTAAAAACAACAGCTTCACTCGAAGAGTTAAAGAAAATACTTCTCAAATCATCGTAGAATTGAGTACACAAAGTTCTCTATAAATCATAGGTTAATTTGGGATTCCTCTAAGAAATAAAAAGCATTTTTTAAGTAGACCTTGTAAACTATACTGGGTGTAATACTTGTGTCCGAGGATTTTAGAGCTCGTGTCTCATCCATTCTCAGAAAAAATATAAATGAGTCAAGTGAGGGTGCTCTTGTAGTAATTAGAGTTAAAGAAGGTGATGAAGAAGCCCTCTTTATTGAGGGTGATGAATTAGTGTTTAGAACGCTTACTAGACCTGGTTCTGGTAAAGAGAACGCCGCACTTGTGAGTTTTCTTTCAAGAACATTAAAAATACCCTCTTCAAAAATAGACATTGTTTACGGTATACGTGAACGTGTTAAACGCGTGTTGATCTCTGACATAGACTCAGAAGACCTCATAACAAGGCTTCTAAGGGTTATCAGGTTAATTTAAGCTCGCGGAGGATCTCTAGAGGTAGCGTTCTCCTATATACTTCTCTATTCTCGATGTTCAATATTACTCTTCTCGCATCTCTAATTTCAGCGGAGATCTCTGGATCACTGAGGCCGTAGTGGACAACTAGAATTACGTGTTTACTGGACTTTAAGAGCTTTAGTAAAAGCGGTTTGAAAACTGGGAGTTTAAGCTCCATGGGTCCAACCTCGTCTACTCCGACAACTAGAGCCTCATTAATAGCTCTACTCAGAGCTCTCTCCACGAGGCGAGAAGCCTCGTCTACAAGTACGCCGTAAGATCCCACTCTCACAGAACTGGGATAGTCTCTCTTAGCAAGCCACGTCTCCTCGCTTGTCAATAAATCCACTATTTTAAACCCTATTCTCTTACCACTAACTCTCACTTCTGGGGCAATTATGCCTCCTACAATAACCCCTTTACTCTTTAACGAAGTTACAATGGCGTTGAATAATGTAGACTTACCTACACCTGGTCTACCAGTTATTACTAGTTTCATTTTTAACCACGTGTTTTCTTCAAGATAGCGTTCTTCAAGTGTTTGACATCGGCGGGGGACTTTACGACTATTAAGGATGCGTTTACTAGATCAGCTATTTTCTCTGCATTTTCAATTTTACTTCTCAGAAGACCATTCGTGTTAATAGCCTTTGTAATAGGTATGATCATCGTGTTGTTTTTAACAGCGATATCTACAGGTGTCCTAGTGAAGTTTAAAAATAACTTATTGAGTTTAGAAGCCAGTTCCCATAAAACCTCTTCGATTTCGTCACGTGGAGTGTCACTAGTAATCTTCTCTCTGTGTACTGTTCCCTGCTGATTAGCGAAATCTAGCTCTTCGAAAATATCTTCTCCAATAAGCTCTGCTAGCATTAGTCCTTTATCCACAGGTACTAGTAGCTCTCCGCGCTCGTATAGATATATTGTCTTCTTAGATACTTTTAATAGCTCTGCTAACTCGCTCCTAGTGTAACCATATTCTCTTAATTTCTCTCTAAACACCTTACTATCTATTCTCAAATAGTATCCACCCCTACTGTACATAACTATAGGTTTCTCCTTTCTAGCGAAGTACTTTTCTAGAGTTTTCACTGTTACGGCGACAACTCCTCGTTTCTCATATACAACGTCGTCTTCAAGCTCACTACTACCTCTCCTTAGAGCTATTAGTAGTGATGCTGAACTATATGCCTTACCACTCTTTTCTAAGTCCTCTAACTCTTCTTTACTTACTTCTTCTATGTCTTCTGCTACTTTAATAACTAGTGGTTTGCTCATATCTCTGTATGCTACTATATCTATACCTCTATTCTCAGGTGGATAAGATATAATCTCCACTCTACACCCAGCTCTTCTAAGCACAGACGTTGTTTCTTCCGTTAACTCTACACTCCCCATAGTGTTTTAGCCTAAAAGATATTTTAATTAAAAAATTATTTAATCTTCCTAAAATTCGCTATACTTACTTTCTCCTAGTATAGCGTGCAAGTATCATTGCGTGGTCTTTATCATAAGGCTCTAAGTGAACCACACTCAATATTTCAAAGCCTCTTTCTCTAAGTACGTTAATCTCTCTCTTGTATATTTCACTAGGCTCTTTAGTTACATCAATACTCCTCGCTTTAATAGCTAGTAGTAAGTAGCCTGAGTCTTTTAGAAACATATCAGCATTATTAGCTACTATAGCTGCCTGTTCTGGTTGAGCTATATCGGCGTAAATGCCGTCTACTAGTTCAACTATGTGTCTGTAGTCTAAGGGCTTTCTAGCGTCGGCTAGTATTGGGTAGAGGTTTTTCCTGACATCTGCAACCATAATAAACTCTCTCATAACTCTAGGTGCTATGTCAACACCATATATTCTCCCACGTAACCCCACTATATCTGATATATGACTAGCAGTGGTGCCCGAGGCTACTCCCAAATAGAGGATCTTATCCCCTTCTCTAATTGGCTGATCGTCAAGTCCTTTCAGTAATGCTGCAGCTAGTTTACTTCTAAATGCATTCCACTCTCGATACTCCAAATTACCTTGCTTGAACAATCTCTCACCATATACTCTGTGGCCTGGTACTAGGTTCTTTGTCGCTAGTCTTATTGAGCCGTCTTCAAGCTCTACTACATAGACTCCATAGTACTTCTCATGGGGTTTTATAGAGAGAACTATGCTCACTGAGAACACCTATTTCTTCTTCCCCTCTCCCTCACTCTTCTTCTTTCTCTTCTCGGGTGTTTTAACCTTCTCTACTTTTGGCGGTGGCTTGGGGTAAAGCTTTTTAATCTCCTCTACTCTCTGTTGAAACTCTGCTAAAAGTCTATCACCAACATATCTGCCTGTGAAGAGGTCTACTTTAGCCGCTATAGCCAGCTTAGCCGCGAGAGCTCTCGCTATTTTACCTCTCTGCCACCTTGGAGCTCTATGTATAGCTGGGTGCTGGAATATAACACCGTGTTTTGGCGGCTTACCACCTGTTCTCAGAGCTCTAAATAGAGCCTTTTCTGCGCCTAGTACTTGTACAGTACTAGCTGGTAGTCTAGCTATCTTATCTAATCCACCGGCAAGACTTAGTAGTCTAGCACCTAGTTTAGAGCCGACTAGTGCTGTTATGTTTGGGGCTACTTCTTTCATCACTGCCTCAATGTAGTCTTCGAGTGTGTCTCTAAGCTTATATAAGTCTAATATTATACCGGCTAATACCCCAATGTAGTTTAAATCAAAATCACTTAGCTCGGCTCCAATACTACTACTAGCCGCCGAGGCTATTTTCTCAGCTCTCTCCTCTGGAATTTCTAGTTTAATGAGGTTTTCTTTTGTGAAGCTAGCTCTATCTCTAAGCTCATATACTAGCCTAGCATACTCTAAGTGATCTTTTACGAGCTCGTCGAGCTCTGGGAAGTGTAGGCTATACCACTCTCTCAGCCTAGCGACATATAGGTTTATGGTCTTGTCAATGTCATCTATAGCTCTAATAGCCTGTACCGCTAATTGGTCTCTTTTCTGCGCAGCTCTCCTCAGTTTTCTCCTAGTACACTCTAACATCACTTCGTGTAGTTTTTCAAAATACTCCTCAACTGTCGCAGCAAAGCCGTATTTTACTGCTAGTTCAGGTAATTTCTCTCTCACTTGAAGTGCTGGTGTAGACCCTGCTATGACTACTGGTGTAAGCCCTTGCGAAGAGGCAGCCTTAGCTGCCGAGTAAGACTCGAGAACTACGTCATTAACACCTTTCTCCTTTAACTTACCGAGTAGCTCTATAAGCTGTGATGTGACATCTCCTCTCTCAGTGCTTATAATATACTCTACTAGGTCGTCGAATTTTTGAGGAGCCGGTACAAATTCCACGACTTCTCCATTCTCACTCACAGCTATAACGCCTATAAGAGTTTCAACCACGTAGACTCTAGACATTAGTATCAGCCTAACTAGGATAACTAGAACGGGTATTTAAATATCCCACTAACTAAGTACTCTATGGAGGTGATTATATGCCCTCTCACGGCTCGCTGACGAAAGCAGGTAAGGTTAGAAGTCAGACACCAAAAATACCACCTAAGCCGAAGAAGAATAAGCCACCTAGAATTAGAAATAGAGTAGAGTATGTTAAGAGATTTATTGCTAAACCACAACAAGAAACTACTCTTCCACCAGCTTGAAACTCAACACTTTTAAATAAAACTATACGTCCCACATCTAGAGAGTGGCTTGGTAGAGTTAATTGACCAGCCATGAGCACTGAGCGGCCGAAGAACACGTGGCGAGCACAGTTTAAGAGGGTAGGTCTCTAAACAGTAATTAAGCTAGCCTCTCACATAGAGGCTATTAGAGTGCTTAAAGAGCCGAGAGAAGTAAAGTCTGAAACTACTCAATAACTGCCGGATGATGTCTGTAAGACTTTTAGGTGGATATATCCCTGAATACTTGGAGACTGAGGCCTTGAACACGTATACTAGGCTCACGAAGCCGCCGATAGTGTAAATAGAGAATAGAGAAAAGATTAAGCCTTACTAGCAAAAGAATGTCTTGAAACCTCTTGGTGAATACCCAATGAGGAATAGTTGAAATTCAATTTATATGTATTTGCTTCTTTTATTCTAGTGGTGGTCTTGAACGACTACATTGTATATGGCTTTCCACTCTTATAAGTACGCCTATAGACCTACACTCGTTCCTGTTGTTTATGCTATATGTTTTCATAACAGTGCTCTTTTCCATGACACTAATGAAGGATACACCTAGAATTCCATTGTCTAGTTCTATTTGAGGTTTAATACTTATAGTAGTTAAGTAATAAATTCCTCTATATTAATCATATAGAGCGGTAATTAAATATGAGGGTTTACCACGGTTATACTGGCCTAGTAGCAGAGTTCTTAGCGTCTAGAAGCATTAAGCCCGGGGATATTGTCACAGTAGTTTTAAAAGATAATACTACGCTACGCGGTGTTTTAATGCCTAGGCCGACGATTTACAGTGCCTCACAAGTAATCATAATTAAACTCGAAAACGGCTATAATATTGGGATTAGAGTAGATAGAGTATTAGATATTCAACTAGCTGAGGAAAGATCTACTAGAAAACTCTTGATTACTTCAAAAACTACTCACATAGGAGACGACTTACCACGAGTAACTCTAATTAGTACTGGTGGCACTATTGCCTCTAAAGTAGACTACGAAACAGGTGCCGTGACTCCCGCGCTCACAGTAGATGAAATAACCGAGTGGATTCCTGAACTTAGAGAAATAGCTTTAATTGACGTTAAGGAGTTGATGAGTATATTTAGCGAGGATATGACACCACAACACTGGGAACAAATAGCTGAGAACGTCTATAGAGAGATGACTAGTGGCGTATGTGGAGTTGTAGTAGCACATGGAACAGACACTATGACTTATACCGCGTCTGCTCTAGCTTTTGCCATAAAGGACAAACCTGTACCAGTGGTTTTTGTAGGTTCACAGAGAAGTAGTGATAGGCCTAGTACAGACGCCGTGTTTAACTTAATATCAGCATTTCTAGTAGCGGCTAGAGCTCCCTTCGCAGAGTCTGTAATCGCCATGCACGCTACACCTTCAGACCCCTACATACTAGTACATAGGGGAGTCAAGACTAGAAAAATGCATACTAGTAGGAGAGATGCTTTTCAATCAATAAACGATATTCCTATAGCACATGTAGATCCAATTAAGCATGAGATAAAAATTACTGGGAGAATTTTTGAGTATAGAGATCCCTCGAAAACACCTATTCTTAGAGGAAAATTTGATGATAGAGTAGCGCTTGTAAAGGCTTATCCAGGAATACAAGAAGAAATCATAGATTTTCTAGTTGATAAAGACTTCCACGGAATAGTTATTGAGGGAACTGGGCTTGGACATATAGCTAACAGAGTTATAGACTCTATTCGAAGAGCTGTTGAGAACAATATTCCTGTTGTAATGACTAGTCAGTGTCTATTTGGACACGTCAATATGAGTGTTTATAGTACTGGGCGTAAACTACTCGAAGCGGGAGTAATTCCTGGAGGAGACATGTTGCCTGAAGTAGCATATGTAAAGCTCTCCTGGATACTGGGGTCTCTGACACGTGACGTGAAGGAGGTTAGAGAGTGGATGACTAGTAATCTCGTGGGAGAGCTGAATGAGAGACACTCATTAAAACTCTATCCGAGGTGGACTCATGAATAGTAGTAAACTAAACTACAAGTCATTAGGATTAAGAGTAGGGCTTGAAATACACATCCAGCTAAATACTAAGAGAAAGCTCTTCTGTTCCTGTCCCACTAGACTAGCTACTAGTCACATAGATGAATTTACAAGATATCTCAGGCCTGCTAGAAGCGAGGTAGGAGAAGTAGACCCGGCCGCACTCGTAGAGTGGAGTAAGAAGAAAGCTTATCACTACTTAGTACCTCTAGAGGAGTCTTGTCTCGTAGAGGCTGATGAAGAACCACCACACATGTTAGGCAAAGAATCGCTACTAGTAGCTCTAGCTGTTGCTAGAGCTCTAAATATGAGAATTGTAGATGAAGTACACGTTATGAGGAAAATCGTTATTGATGGTAGTAATGTCAGTGGCTTCCAGAGAACAGCTCTAATTGCACTAAACGGTTATATTGAAGTTGAAGGAAGAAAAATAGGTATACAGACTCTGTGTCTTGAAGAAGACGCTGCGAGAAAAACTGGAGAGAGCGATGTAGAAGTATTCTATATGCTTGATAGACTCGGAATACCACTTGTAGAGATCGCTACAGCACCAGACATAGACTCCCCAGAATTAGCTTTCAAAGTAGCTCTTAAAATCGGGCAACTCGTTAGGTTGACTGGTAAGGCTAAGTGGGGTCTCGGCAGTATTAGACAAGACATTAACGTCAGTATTGTAGGTGGAGCTAAAACGGAGATTAAGGGAATACAACACCTCTACATGATACCCCTAGTTGTAGAATATGAGGTTGAGAGACAACTAGAGCTTTTGAAAATCCGAGATGAGCTAAGAGCTAGAGGTTTAAAACCCGAGAGCATAAAGCCTAGTATTATAGACGTTACAGAGGTCTTCAAGAATACTTCATCCAAAGTTATAAAAAGAGCACTAGAGAGGGGTGGTGTTGTAGCTGCATTGGTACTGCCTGGTTTTAAAGGAATACTCTCAAGGAGTGTTCAGCCGAATAGGAGATTTGGTACTGAACTAAGTGACTATGCGAGAGTGTGGGGTGGTGTTGGAGGAATATTTCACACAGATGAGTTACCAGGATATGGAATATCTGAAAGCGAGGTTTCAAAACTATACTCTATCGTGGGTGCTGATCCTGTAAAAGACGCCGTGGTAATAGTGGCTGATAACATAGAGAAAGCTGAAAGAGCGCTATTAGCTGTAGCTGAGAGGGCTTCTTACGCTATTATTGGTATTCCGGAGGAGACTAGGGCCGCAAATCCTGACTGCACTACGAAGTATATGAGGCCTAGACCTGGGGCTGCACGCATGTATCCCGAAACAGATATTCCACCAGTTCTTATTACAGGCGAGCTTCTTGAAGAAGCCTCTAAGTACACGCCTGAACATCCAGATGTAAAGTACAAGAGACTTGTAGAAGAACACAAGTTGAGCAGAGAGCTGGCCTCCGCCCTGCTAGGCGACCTCATGCTGGACTTCTACGAGTATCTTGCAGGTAAGTATGGAAATAAGGTTTCCTATACCATAATAGCCTCAATATTCGTGAACACCATACCCATGTTAAGAAGAGAGGGTATTCCTGTAGATGAGCTAAGCGAGGAGTCTATTGAGGATATTGTAAGGCTACTAGCTGATGGTGTTATAGCTAAAGAGGCTGTTCCAGACGTTCTAACTTATATGGCTAAGAATCCGAGAGCGAGTGTTCTAGATGCTGTAAATGCCCTTAAAATTAAAAAGCTAAGCGAAGAAGAGCTTGACGCTCTTATAACTAGTACTATTGAGAAGTTTAGAGCTAGAATATTAGAGAGGCCTGATAAGGCATTTAACATTGTAATGGGCGAGGTCATGAAGTCTGCGCGTGGGAGTGTAAATGGTAAACTTGTAGCTGAGCGTGTTAAGTATAAGTTAAAAGAGCTCTTAAACATAGAGTAAAGTGGCGATGAGGAATACCTCCGGCAATGAGTAGTGATTTAAAGGCATTAAACCGAGCATAAATGATGAGTTAGTAATTTTAGGAGGAGTGACAGGAGGAGTGACTGCGCACGAGCGTGCTGATCTGCATAAACCCCCTGTTTTACGGTGCATATTTCATGAGTTATGATCTCAAGGACTTGATGAGCTCTGCTAGAAAGGTTACCGAAAGTTCTGTTGAGTATAAACAGCTATTAGAAGAAGCGAGTAGTACTGTCACATTACCTCCTCGCGGTGGAAGTGTAATTAAACCCGGTATTATTACCCTACCAAAAGCTCCTTGCTTTCTCTTCATCGGCGACTTACATGGTGATCTGAAATCTGCACATAGCGTTTTAAAATACGTGTGGAATGAACTTACTGGAGAGTGTATTACAGTGTTCCTAGGAGACTACATTGACAGAGGAAATTACCAATTAGAAACTCTCACACTAGTTCTTCTCTTAAAGAAAAATTACCACGATAAAGTAGTATTACTGAGAGGTAACCATGAACCCCCCGAATGGTTAACACCATATCCACACGATTACCCCTACTATTTAAGCAGCAAATTTAGCGCTAATTGGAGAGATCTATACCAAGCATCACTAAACTTATTTAATACTCTACCATTAGTAGCTATTTTGGAGGGCTTCTTTGTAGCTCTACATGGGGGGCCTCCACTTACTGTTTTAACTAGTAGTAGCTGGCAAGCTGCATTTGAAGCCGGGAGAGAGAACTTTTCAAGTAGAGTGCTTGAAGAAATATTGTGGAGTGACCCTGTAGAGGGCGATCTAGAGTATTTGGAGTCTCCTAGAGGTGCTGGTGTTTTATTTGGTAAGAAGGTTACAGAGAAGACTCTACAGTTAATTAGGGGGAAGCATATTATTAGGGGTCACGAAGCCGTAAACGGTGTAAAGACAAGTCATAATGGCCTTATATTCACAGTATTCACGGCGAGCATTGTTTATGGCTTAAATTGTGCTGGTGTTTTAAAATTAGTATACACAGGAAACAACTATGTGCCACAAGCACTCTGTATTAAACCAGGTTCTGAGCTTTAATAACCCGTTATCACGTGGTTTACTAGTGTGGTAATATGAAAAGCCAGTACAAGCGTAAACTAGTAGACTACATTGACAGCGCTGTTGGCGATATAGTTGACGAGCTCGTTAACAAGTACTATAGTGACAGGATTGAAGGCTATCAGGACTATGAGAAACTATTATACGCTATTGCAAGAGAAATTAAGAGAGAAGTACTACACGGTAAGGGTACTACTAGTGACATTATAGAGTACTTGAATAATCTCAGGTCAAAGAGAAATGTAGCTAGTTTAATACTCAGCTACTTTATAAGCAAGGTACTAAATAGAGAGGAGTAGTGCGTCTAGATAATTGGTGATATAATATTCCTAGAAAACAAAAAACTACTTCGAGTAGGCGAAGAGAAGTTAAATTAGAGGAGAGAGAACATTCACAGACACCTCAAGTTCAAGTAACTAGCAAGAAAACCGCTAAGAGAGCACTTACTAAGAAAAAAACTAGTAGGGGCAAAAAGCATGATATTGATAGGCTTTTTGAAGAAGCCTATGAGCCCATGCTTACCCTTCTCTCTCTTACAGATGATCTAAACCTCCCGGTGGAAGTCTCTAAACAGATAGTGAGAGAAATAGTTGAGATGATCGCATCTGAATATAGTAGTAAACCAAGTGTAGATGCTATTTTGAAAAAAGCTAAAAAGAATATTCGCGTTCTCTACGAATATACTGTTTCAAAGCTACTTGAAGCTCTAAGTAAACCTACACCTGAGCAACTAGAGTACATTGTCTTTCATGGTTCAAAAGCACTAATATCTGAAATTGGAAGGCTCTATAAGCTAGCCGTGACATATAAGAGAGAAGATTTAATTGAGCAGTTAAGATATGTGTGGAATACCCACGGACCTAGAGGCATGGTGGAGTGTCCTAGATGTAAATTCAACGCTATTACACCCGAGAACTCTTGTAGTGTTTGTGGACACGTTGTAACAGGAGAGTATATTAGGAGAGCTCTGAGTTTTACTGAGAAATTTGAGCTTTACGTTAAAACAGCTAGTATTGCTGAGTTAAATGAAGTTTTAAGATATGGTTACGTTCTCGTAGGTGAAAAGGGTATTTACTATCCTAGATCCCCCCGAGCTAGACTTGAGAATAATGTAGTATATCCAATACACCTGGTTTCAAGCGAGATTTCTAGAATTACTGAGGAAGTAAATTCTCGAGAGCTAAAAGTATAGATCTCTCTTCATCTAACACTATACCCTGACATTAATGTTACGTTTTCTAAATACCTCTCTAATACCTCTTCTAATAACTTTAACGTTTAATTCAACAGTATTGAGACATCCTATTTGTTCAAATACGAGTTCTCCTCTATAGTACACTCTAATAGTTGGTACTTTGTAAACACCGTGATCTATTTCAGGATGATCTTTCATGTTAACTCTGCAAACCAGTATTCTCTGATCAATTACTCTCTCTAAGTTCTTTAGAGATTCATCAAAGACACGATTTTCACGAATATCGGGTTCATAGAAGCCTATAAGTACTACTTCATTACCGTTTAGAGCTCTGATGAACTCTTCCTTACTTCTCAACTCGTACATTTACATCAATCCTAGTGTATTTTCCTTTAATTTTCAGCTCTAAATAGCTTAATAGTGAAGTACCAGTATTTATATCTCTCTACGATTAAATGCTTTTGTACTCAACGATTTCGATCTCGTTGAAAATTACATAATTATGTAAATAAGGTTTATATAGAAGCCTTCTAAATATCCACTAAAGGCTTACTAGGAGGGTGTAGTAATATGGCTCTCTATGGAATACCCGTATTAATACTCAAAGAAGGTACTAGGAGGACGGTTGGGCGAGACGCGATAAGGGCAAATATAGCTGCTGCTAAGGCTTTAGCTGAGGTGCTTAAAACTAGTCTCGGACCACGTGGACTTGACAAAATGCTTGTTGACAGTTTTGGTGATATCACTGTAACTAATGATGGAGCTACTATTGTTAAGGAAATGGAGGTTCAACACCCATCGGCTAAACTACTGGTAGAAGTTGCTAAAGCTCAAGATGCTGAAGTAGGTGATGGCACTACAAGTGCTGTTGTACTAGCTGGTACGCTATTAGCTAAGGCTGAGGAGCTCTTGGATCAGGACATACATCCAAGTATTATCATTGAAGGCTATACAAAGGCGCTCCGCGAAGCTCTCAGAGTACTCGGAGAAATAGCTGTACCCGTGAATATTGAGGATAAAGATACTCTCAGAAAAATTGTAAGAACAGCTATTGCGAGTAAGTATGTTGGCGGAGACATTGTATCAAGTAAACTTTCAGAGATGGCTATAGATGCTGCCCTCACAGTTTCAGAAAAGAAGCCTGATGGAACTAGGGAGTTTAGAGTTGACGATGTTAAAATAGAGAAGAAGAAAGGTGGTAATGTTCTAGATACTCAGCTAATATATGGCATTGTAATTGACAAAGAAGTTGTTCACCCGGGTATGCCTAGAAGAGTTGAAAATGCAAAAATAGCTCTATTAGATGCCGCTCTTGAGGTTGAAAAGCCTGAGATAACTGCTAAGATCAATATTACAAGTCCAGATATGATTAAAGCATTTCTCGACGAGGAGGCTAAGATTTTAAAGGAAATGGTAGATAAAATCGCTGAGGTAGGTGCTAATGTTGTAATATGTCAAAAGGGTATTGATGAGGTTGCTCAGCA